>JBKOZY010000467.1:0-7647 GCA_046726135.1 Pseudomonadota bacterium
GCGTCGAACGGCGTCTGAGTCAGTGTCGGCGCGCAATGCCGCGCCACGCCGGTCGTCGGATGCGCCCAGGCGACGATGCGCCGGCCGCCCGGCGGGATCGCGAAATCCGGGATGATCACCGATCCCGACACCGCGATCGGCCGGCCGCCCGGGTCGAGCGAGCGATAGAGAATGCGCAGGATCCTGGCCCGGTAGATGCCCTGCACCGGCCATGGCTCGATGCGGATGATCGACCCGGGCGGACCGGCGAGCTCGGCCGGCGACGCGTTATAGAAGCCTTCGACCATCGCAGGCGAGAGGCGCGGGACGATCAGGCCGCCGACCACCACCAACGCCAGCAGCGCCGCCCGCATGACAGATTTCATTGATTTTGCCGCCCGTCCCCAACTTACCCGACGAGACCTCATCCAATGTTCATGGCGCAAACATGGCGAGCCTGGCACCGGGAGACAGCTCGTGAAGCCAAGCCATGGCTGTTGGAGCAGTCGGTATCCGAAAGTGTGGCACTCCTTGAGGCCGCATGGTCGGCTGGTAGGACATGATCGTTGACGTCATGCTTCAGGACCTCGCCTCGGGCCGATGAGCGATGGCACGCGTCTGTTCCGTTCAGCGATGTGAGAGCGCGACACGCCGGCTCCTTCCGACCCGACTATCGCAACTTGCCGAGACGATCCGGATGCCCCGCGCCGCCGGTTCGCGCATCGGGCCTCGCCCAGATCGGATGATGAGTCGCGCTGTTCCTGGCGCCGCATCGCGAGCAGACGAGATGGTTCGCCACGTCCGGCACCGGCATGCGCTTGGACAAGCCGAGCAATCCGGCATCGATATAGAGATGGCGCACCGGCCGGCATGCGCCGCAATGGACCTCTAGGAGCTTTCCCTCGCGGATCAGATCGCCAATGGTGACCGGCTTGAACCGCAGCGGCTGCGGCTTGCGCCGGCTGCGGTTTCGGTTTCTGTCCTTCTCCAGCTCGACGAGCTCGGGGAGGCGGGCAATCAGCTTGGAGATCCGCCGTGCCTCATCGGCTGTCAGTTTCTGCTCCGAGACGCTGATCCGCTCGGCATCACGGCCATAGACATAGGCGAGCGGCATGCCGTTGCCGTCCCTGACGAGATAGCCACCGGGAATGCGCTCGACGGTCCAGGGCTTGGCGAAGCGGCGGGATTCGGGCATGCGAGGAAGCTAGCGGAGTTGACGGCCTGCCGGAACGACCGATTCCACGACGCTGACAGCTTGTTGGCAGGTCACAACCTGTAGCGGCAGATCCCTTTGCGGGTCTCTACTTCCGTAACGAGCTCTCGCATTGCGCTGCTGATCGGTTCATTTTGGCTCCATGCCGTCTCGCACGCGAAAGCTCCTGCTTGGAATGGCATTGCTCAGTCCGCTGATTGCGGCGCCGATCATGCTTGCACCGAGGACGACGCTGCTGAAACGGCGTCCCGCCCCTGCGGTGGATGAAACGGAGCAGGTCCGGACCATCGAGGCGATGCGGCCGCCGAAACGGCAGCGCCCGCTGATCGCCATCGTCGCCCGCAATGAAGGGACCGAGGTTGCGGATTTCCTGGTTGCTTTCGGCATCCTGCGGCGCGCCGATGTTGCCGATGTAATCGTGGTTGCCAAACGCGCCGAGCCTGTCCGGCTCTATCCGAGCCTCGGCATCGAGCCTGAAACCACGATGGCCGGGTTCGACGAACGCCACCCCGACGGAGCCGACTACATCGTTGTTCCGGCGATGGATCCGGGAAATGACCGGCTCGTGGCGAATTGGATTGCCGGGCAATTTCGCAAGAACGCCAGGATCGTTTCGATCTGCAATGGCGCGCTGATGGTGGCGACTGCCGGGCTGCTCGATGGTCGGCGTGCCACCGCGCATTGGAGCGCCGTCCCCAAGCTGCGAAGAAGACATCCTTCGATGACATGGGTGAGGGATCGCCGCTATGTCAGCGACAGCGGTGTCACCACGTCGACGGGTATTTCGGCGAGCATCCCGGTCATGCTGGCGCTTGTCGAGGCGATTGGCGGCCGGGAGATCGCGGGGCGGGTGGCGCGCGACCTCGGTGTGACCAATTGGGATGCCCGCCATCAGTCGTCGTCATTCGTGCTGACAGGCGAGCACAAGAAGACGTTCATGCGCAACGCTCTGACGTTCTGGCGCCGCGAGACCATCGGGATTCCGGTGATCGACAAGGTCGACGAGGTCGCTCTGGGCCTGACGATCGACGCCTATTCACGCACTTACCTGACCAGGGTCATCACCTTGTGGACGAGGAGCGACAGGGTCCGCAGCCGACACGGGCTGGCCCTCCGCCCTGACCAATCCATCGAGGGAGCCTCCGTCGACGACATGCTGCCGGCGCTCCCCTCCTATGCTCCGGCGATGACCTTGGAGCGCGAGTTGCCGCGCATCGCCACGCGCTATGACCCTCACACCGCTGCGATCGTCGCGCTGGTGATGGAGTACCCTTGGCCGTGAGGATCGGCACTGCCTAACGCCGACTGCCTCTTGCTGCCTGATGCTCGCCATCCGCGCATTTGTCCTTGCCCGAACTGGAAAGCGGTGATAAATCGCACGCCATTCGACAGGGGTGCTCCGTATTGCCGGGGCTGAGATGCGAGGCGGCATGCCTCCGGACCCTCGAGCTGATCTGGATAATGCCAGCGAAGCGAGGCAGCGATGTATTCCGGCGCACAACTTTCCCTCTATCCGATGTCCGACGACTATGTCGGCATCATCCTCGAGGCGCTCAGTGCTCTCGATCCTTATCGGCCGCATTGCCGTATCGAGACCGATGATCTCTCGACGTTGATCGTGGGGCCGCCCGACCGGCTTTTTCCCGCCATGCGCGATCTCTTCCTCAGTGCCGCCGCAACAGAGCGGCATTGCGTCCTTTCCGCCACCGTCTCCCGCGGATGTCCCGGCGAGCCCGACGACCCGATCTGCAAGCCGCGATCCGGCACCCGCTCCCAGTCCCTGGAGGCGAGGATTGCCGCGGCACTCCAAGCTGTTGCGAATGCCCAGCGCACGGACCGGGCGGTTGCGGCGCAGTTCTCCCTCTATCCGCTCGGTCCCGAAGATTACATGGCCGAGATCTATGGCTGCATCGAGTTCCTGAAGGACTCCGGCGTCTACGGCATCGCCAAGAATTTCTGCACCAAGCTCAGGGGTGACGCCGGCCCGGTCTTTGCGGCGCTGAGCGAGGCGTTTCTGAGCTTCGGTCCGCCCGACGGTCATGTCGCCCTCGACCTGACCGTCTCGGCCAACAGCCCCACCGGCTGATCATCCTGAACATTCGAGGTTTCTCATGTCCGCGCAGAACAACTGGACGCTCCGCGAAATTCTCATCGTTGCCGCCCTCGGCGCCGCCTTCGGTGTGCTCTATCTCGCCTGGGTGCAGGTCTGGCTGATCGCCCAGGCCATCTTCGGCCCGGTCACGATGGATGTCGTGATGGGCTTCTGGTTCATCGTCTCGATCATCGCTGCCGCCATCATCCGCAAGCCGGGTGCTGCCTTGCTGGCGGAGGTCCTCGCCGCCATGGTCGAGGTGCTTCTCGGAAGCCCGGCGGGACTGATGCTGATCGTTGCCGGGACCGTTCAGGGAGCTGGCGCCGAAATGGTCTTCGCCGCCACCCGATGGAAGGATTACCGTTTGCCCGTGCTCATGGCCGCCGGTATCGGCTCGGCGGTGTTCTCATTCGTCTACACTTGGATTCTTTTCGACTATGGAGCGCTGGCACCGGGCCTGCTCATTGCCATGTTCATCCTGCGTTGCCTGAGCGGCGCCTTGCTCGGCGGCTGGGCCGGCTATCTGGTCACCCGCGCGCTCTATCGCACCGGGGTCCTGGCGGGCCTTAGGATCGACCGGGACCGACGCGAAGCACGTGCTTGAGATCGCCGAGCCCGTCGCATGCTGGCAGGATGTCGCCGTCCGCTATCCCTATCATCGGGAGACCGCGGTCGGGCCGGTGTCGATGGCCATCCGCCCGGGCGAGCGCCTCTTGCTGCTCGGGCCGTCCGGTTCCGGCAAGTCGACGCTCCTCCAGACGCTGACCGGGCTGATCCCGCAGAGCATCCTTGCGGATGTCGCGGGCTCCGTCAGGCTGTTCGGGCAGGAGGCAAGCGCGCGGGCGCCGGCGCAATGGGCATCCGAGGTCGCCCAGCTCTTCCAGAATCCGGAGCAGATGCTGTGTGGCATGACCGTTGCGGACGAGGTTGCTTTCGCATTGGAGAACCAGGGGCTGGCGGCAACCGAGATCGAGCGCCGCGTGGTGGCGGCGCTCGACCGGGTGGGCTTTCCGCAGGACCAGCGCGACCGCCGGACGATGACGCTGTCGGGCGGCGAGAAGCAGATCGTCGCGCTGGCTGCCGTGCTGGCCCAGGATGCGCCCTTGCTGGTGGTCGACGAGCCGACCGCGCATCTGGCACCCGTGGCCGCGTCGCGGCTGCGCAGCCTGCTGCTGGCGAGCCGGCGAGCGTCGCGCGGCGCTCTGATCGTCGATCATCGGTTCGAGGGAATGCTCGGCATGATCGATCGAGTCGTCGCGATCGGTGCCGACGGGACGATGATCGATGGCGGCGAGCCGCGCGAATTCTTCCGGCGCTGCCACGCGAAGCTCGTTTCGAACGGGATCTGGGTGCCGCTGGCCGTCGAGCTCGACGCCGCGCTGATCGCCGCCGGCATCCGGCTTGCCAAGGCGCCGCTCACCATGAGCGAAGCGACGGCTACGCTTGCCGCGCTCGACAGCGGACGGCGCACCCTCGCGCAGGAGGTCGCGCGATCCTTCGCTGCTCGCCAGCTCGCCGCCGCACCCGCTTCGGAAACTGAAACCGGGGTCGTCGCCGCCTTGTCCGGCGTCGATTGCGCGCCGCTCTTCGGACCGATCACGCTCCGCGATGCCTCGCTCGTGCTGCACCGCGGAGAAACGGTAGCGATCCTCGGCAGGAACGGTGCCGGCAAGACGACGCTCGGAGCCACGCTGGCCGGGCTGCTGCGACCACGACAGGGCCGGCGGTCGGGACCGATGGGCAGCATCTGCTTCCAGAACCCGGAGAGCCAGTTCCTGACCGGCAGTGTCCGCGAGGAATTGACGACACCCCTTGCCGATCTCCGTCTCGCGGAATGGGGCCTCGCGGGACTGGGCGACAGGCACCCATTCGAGCTGTCGCAAGGCCAGAAGCGACGTCTTGCCCTGGCGACGGTGACAGCCGGCAGAGACCCGCCGCTGCTGGTGCTCGACGAGCCGACGGCCGGTCTCGACGCCGCCGGCAAATTGCTGCTGCGAGGGCGCATCGACAGTCTGGCGGGGCAGGGCGCCGCCATCGCCCTCATCACCCACGATCTCGATTTCGCGCTTGCTGTCTGCCGTCGCGCCGTCATTGTCGGGGAGGGGAGGGTGCTTGCCGACGGTCCTATTGCAGCACTGATGCGCGACGGTGCCTTGCTCGCCCGCGCCGACCTCGAGGAGCCGCCGGTCACGGCGCTGCTGCGTTGTCTGGAGTCTTTCGATTGCTGAGCAGGCTTCATCCGCTGCCGAAGCTCGTCCTATGCTGCCTGTGGCTCGCGGCGTCGATGCTGATCTTCGATGCCGGCTTCCAGCTTGCAACCATCGTCGTCATCGCGGCGGCCCTGATTCTGCTCGAAGGGCGCGCGCCGCTGCTGGTGCTCGCTCTCATGGTTCCCTTCGCATTGTTCGGCTTCGGGTTCCTCACCACCTCCGTCCTGTTCCGACAGGAGAGCGATTTCGCATTGCGCATGGCCGAGAGAGCGCCATTCGGCGGCGCCGCCTTCTCGGCCGGGCTGGTGCTCTTCCTGCGCGCCATCGCCTGCGGCATGGTCTCGGCGCTGTTCGTGCTGACGACCGATCCCGGCGCCCTCGTCAAGGCGATGATGGTGAGCTGGCGCCTGTCGCCGCGCATCGGCTATTCGCTCTTCTCGGCGCTGCACCTCACCCGCGACCTGGCGTCCGAAGCGCATGAGATGCGCCTCGCCCGGGCTATGCGGCGCGGCCGGCCGCCCCGCCGCATTCCGGGTCCGATCGAGACCGTCTCGCTGGTGGTGCCGCTCCTCGCCTTCGCCATCCGCAGGGCGAGCCGCATGGCAATTGCCATGGAGGCCCGCGGCTTGGGGGCGATCCGGCACCGCACCGTCGCCGGCGCCCCCGAAATTCACCGGCGAGATCTGCTGTTCACTGCTGCGGCAGCAATGGTGCTGGCAGCCGCGATCTATGGCGTGCTCTTCCCGAACACCCTGTCGAAGATCGTATCGACATGCTTGAAATGGTAGCCGAGGTCGAACAGTGCTTCGAGCTCCGGCCCGTCGAGATGGGCGGTGACTTCGGGGTCCGCCTCGAGCGCCGCCAGGAAGCCGGTCGCGCCCTGCCATGCCTTCATGGCGTTGCGCTGGACGAGCCCATAGGCGTCCTCCCGTGACACGCCCTTCTGGGTGAGCGCCAGCATCACCCGCTGCGAATGGACGAGCCCGCCAAGCCGGTCGAGATTGCGCTGCATGGTCTCGGGATAGATGACGAGGTTGCTCACCACATCGGCAAGCCGGCTGAGCGCGAAATCGAGATGAACCGTCGCGTCGGGCGCAATGCCGCGCTCGACCGACGAGTGCGAGATGTCGCGCTCATGCCACAGCGCCACATTCTCGAGCGCCGGGATCACGGCCGAGCGCACCAGCCGGGCGAGCCCGGTGAGATTTTCCGTGAGCACCGGATTGCGCTTGTGGGGCATTGCCGAGGAGCCCTTCTGGCCTTTGGCGAAAGCCTCCTCCGCCTCCAGCACCTCGGTGCGCTGCAGATGGCGGATCTCGGTCGCCAGCCGCTCCACCGAGCTTGCCACCACGCCGAGTGCTGCGAAGTACATGGCATGGCGATCGCGCGGGATGACCTGGCTCGACACCGGCTCGACGCGCATGCCGAGGCGCTCGGCCACCATTGCCTCGACCCGCGGGTCGACATTGGCGAAGGTGCCGACCGCTCCCGATATGGCGCAGGTCGACACCTCATGGCGCGCCATCGCGAGCCGTTGCCGCGCCCGGTCGAACTCGGCATGGGCGTAGGCCAGCTTGAGTCCGAAGGTGGTGGGCTCGGCATGGACACCATGGCTGCGGCCGATGGTCGGCGTGTATTTGTGCTCGAGGGCACGGGCCTTGAGCGCCGCCTGCACCCTTGCAACATCGCCGATCAGGAGATCGGCAGCCCGCATGAGCTGGATGTTCAGGCAGTTGTCGAGAACGTCGGACGACGTCATGCCCCGATGGACGAAGCGCGCCTCCGGCCCGACGATCTCGGCGAGATATGTCAGAAAAGCGATAACGTCGTGCTTGACCTTGCGCTCGATGGCATCGATCCGCTCCGGATCGAACTGGATCGAGCCGGCCTTGTCCCACAAGGCCCGTGCCGCCGATCGGGGCACGATGCCGAGCTCCGCCATGGCGTCGGTCGCATGCGCCTCGATCTCGAACCAGATGCGAAAGCGAGTCTCGGGCGACCAGATGGCCGCCATTTCAGGCCGGGTGTAGCGCGGGATCATAATTGATCGTCTAACGTCGGGCCCCATGCCGCGCAAGAGCCAGCATCGCAAAAAATGCAACCCGGACAAGAGCGATCAGGGTAAAACAACCCTGACCTTCAGGGGTCCCTCA
>JBKOZY010000468.1:0-3530 GCA_046726135.1 Pseudomonadota bacterium
GTAGTGAGTAGTGAGTCGTGTGTAGTGAGTAGTGATTGGGCAACGCTCTGGCCTCTCTACTCACTATTCACTACTCACTATTAGCCCGAATTGCCTATCTCCGTGCCGCGATCCGCCGGCGGTCGACGCGTCGGGCGGCGATGGATAAACCGACCACCACGAAATAGAGCGTGACCCGGCCCAGAGTTTCGGCGACCACCCCTGCAGCTCGCATCATCCGAGGACCCTCCAGTCCAGCACATGGAGTCTGCCGGATTCTGGTTAACCATTTGTTTATGGAAAGCGAACGCCGCGATCGAGCGCCCCGTTCCGGGCTCACACCCGTTCGTGAAAGACGCCGCCGCGCAAATCGAAATTGGCGCCGGTGGTCGTCAATGCCGGATCGAGGAGTGGCAGCAGCGCCTGCGCGACGACCTCGGGTGGCGGCAGCGTCGAGGGATCCTCGCCCGGCATGGCCTCGGCCCGCATCCTCGTGCGCACGATACCCGGGTTCACCAGATTGACCCTGAGATTGGTGGTGACCGTCTCGGCGGCGTAGGTCTTCACCAACGCCTCGAGAGCTGCTTTCGACACCGCATAGGGGCCCCAATAGGCGGTGAAGCGCCGTGCCGCTCCCGAGGTCACGAAAATGGCGCGGCCGTTGTCGGCCTGCCGCAGCAGCAGGTCGAGGGAGCGGATGAGGCGCCAATTGGCGGTGACATTGACCGCCAGGACCTCGTCCCACAGCTTCGGATCGACATGGGCGAGCGGTGTCAATTTGCCGAGGATGGCGCCATTGCCGATCAGGATGTCGAGCTTGCGGAAGCGCTCGAAGAGCGCCGCCCCGAGGCGGTCGAGCGCCGGGTAGTCCTTGAGGTCGGCCGGGACCAGGGTGGCGGTTCCGCCGGCCGAGCGGATGGCATCGTCGAGCTCCTCGAGACCGCCAACGGTGCGCGCCAGGGCGACGACATGCGCCCCTTCGGCGGCAATGGTCCTGGCGATTGCGAATCCGATCCCGCGTGAGGCGCCGGTGACCAGAGCGATGCGACCGGCCAGCCGACCCGCCATCTCAGCCGGCTTCGGCGAGCAGCGACAGCTGATGGGGACTCTTGGTCGCTGCCTGGTCGGTCAGCGGCGTCGGATAGTCACCGGTGAAGCAGTGATCGGTGAATTGCGGCCTCACCGGATCGCGCCCGGAATAGCCGACCGCCCGATAGATGCCGTCGACCGAGAGGAAGGCAAGCGAGGCGACGCCGATGAAATCGCGCATCTCGTCGAGCGTGTGATTGGCGGCGAGCAGCGCCTGCTGCTCCGGCGTGTCGATGCCGTAGAAGTCGGGATGGGTGATGGGCGGGCTGGCGATGCGCATATGCACCTCGCTGGCGCCCGCCTCATACATCATCTGCACGATCTTGACCGAAGTGGTGCCGCGGACGATCGAATCGTCGACCAGCACGATGCGGCGGCCCTTGATCACCGAGCCGTTGGCATTGTGCTTGAGCTTGACGCCGAGCGCCCGGATCTGCTGCGTCGGCTCGATGAAGGTTCGCCCGACATAATGGTTGCGGATGATCCCAAGCTCGAAGGGGATGCCAGAGGCCTTGGCATAGCCGAGCGCCGCCGGCACGCCCGAGTCGGGCACCGGGATCACCACATCGGCATCGGCCGGCGCCTCGCGGGCGAGCTCCTCGCCCATGTTCTTGCGCACCTGATAGACCGAGCGCCCGCCGACCACGCTGTCGGGCCGCGAGAAGTAGATATATTCGAAGATGCAGGGCCGCGCCGGCACCCGCGGGAACGGGAAATGCGATTCGATCCCGTCTTCGGAGATCACCACCACCTCGCCATTCTCGATGTCGCGAATGTAACGGGCGCCGATGATGTCGAGAGCGCAGGTCTCCGAGCAGAGAATGTAGGTGCCGTTGAGGTCGCCAAGGACGAGCGGCCGGATTCCCAGCGGATCGCGGGCGCCGATCATCTTCTTGTTGGTGAGCACGACCAGCGAATAGGCTCCTTCGAGCTGGCGCAGGCAGTCGACGAAGCGATCGATGATGCGCGGCTTCTTGGAGCGGGCAACGAGATGCAGGATCACCTCGGTGTCCGAGGTCGACTGGCAGATCGCGCCGGTGGCCACCAGCTCGCGGCGAAGCGTCAGGCCGTTGGTGAAGTTGCCATTGTGGCCGACCGCGAAACCGCCCGAGGCCAACTCGGCGAACAGCGGCTGGACATTGCGCAGGATGGTCCCGCCGGTGGTCGAGTAGCGGACATGGCCGATCGCGGCGCGTCCTTTCAGCCTGGCAATGATCTCAGGTCTCGAGAAGCCGTCGCCGACCAGGCCGAGGCGGCGTTCGGAATGGAAGCGCCTGCCGTCGAAGGCGACGATGCCGGCCGCCTCCTGGCCGCGATGCTGGAGCGCGTGAAGGCCGAGCGCGGTCAGCGCCGCGGCATCGTCATGGCCGAAGATCCCGAACACGCCGCATTCCTCGCGGAGCGTGTCACCGTCGAGATCGAAGGCGGGCTCTGCGGGTTGGATTTCCATGATCAATTGCCCTCTTGACCACCGAAATTGGGTTCTTGTCCTGGAGCCGGCGGCGCGGGGTTGGCGGGGGCTGGCGGCGGCGGCGCACCTTGGGTGCTCTCGATCATCTGATCGATGGCGTTGCGCTGGGTGTTGCCATAGCCGCTGCCCTGATCCTCCTCGCCAGGCTCGCCCTGCGACGGTTGGGTCGCCGCCGAGGGCGGGCCCGACTCGATGGAGGTCATGTTCTGGATGCGTTCCTGGATCTGCATCGGCAACATCGACACCGCGGTGTTGCGGACGGATTGGACGATGGGCAGAAGCCGCGCCGTGCGCACCACCTCGTCCTGCTTCTCGCGCGGCACGAACAGGTCGTAGAAGAAATAGGCGATGACCACCAGCAGGAGGCCGCGAACCACGCCGTAGAAGAAGCCGAGCGTGCGGTCGAAAGGGCCGACCGGCGCATCGAGCACCCAATCGGAGATCTTGATGCTGATCAGCGACATGATGATCAGCACTACCAGGAACACCCCGGCGCCGACCGCGATCTTGGCGGCCATCTCCTGCGGAATATATTGCTGCGCCGTGGCCACGATCTGCGGGTTGAGGGCGCTGGCAAGACCGGCGAGAGCGGCGACGCCCCAGGCGATCAACGATAGCACCTCGCGGGTGAAGCCGCGGGCGAGCGCCAGGAGGCCGGAAATCAGCATGATCGCCGCGACGACAAGATCCGTCCATTGAAACTGCATGAGGGCTCCAGGAGTCGCCTTTTCTCGAACGCGCACACTATATAGGGCGTATTCACCCGTCTGTCACAGGCCGGAGCAGGGGTTTTACCCCCGTCCTTTCCTGCCGCGGCAAGCCTGCCACCCAAGCGACGAGATCGCTCACGGTTTCGACCCGCCTGAGCCACAAATGGCGCGGCGCCGCCAGTTCGCCGCCATTACCGGCGATCACCGCCGACGTCAACCCGAGCTTTGCCGCCTCCTTGAGCCGCTGCTCGCTCTGGCCGACCGGGCGGACGGCTCCGGAG
>JBKOZY010000469.1:0-16287 GCA_046726135.1 Pseudomonadota bacterium
CTGCGTGTCAAAACTTGCTCAGAGTTGCAGAAAACGATATGACATACGACTTGGGATTGCAACTTGGAGCTGGGGAAGCGCATGAATGGAATAGCAATGCCGGCTTTCGGGGAGGCGTTTTGGCGGCCCTTCCTGGCGCGCGCCGCCACTTTCGCCACGAAATTGTCGGACTGCACCGACGGTTTTGGGGAGGGCGACGTGATCGAGGAAATTTCCGCCCTTCTCGCCGACTTCGACAAACGGCTGGCTCCTATCATCGAGGTCGAGCCAGGCGGCAGGATCGACTTCGTAGTCACCGCCAACGGCAATCGCGGGGCCTTCCCGATCGCGCGCCGGCTCGTCCGTTCGGCTCCGGCACTCGCCAACTGGCGATTCATCGCCCTGAAGCCACGCAATGCCGTCGACATGCGGCAGTCCATTACGCTGCCGTCGGGCCAGGCGGCCAAGCTCGAGGAGATCCGCGTGGCTATGGTCTCGTCGCGCCGCGGGGCGGAAATCGCCTTGCTGATGCCGATCGACGCTCAGGACCCGCAAGCTGCCGCGAGCTGCCGGCCCTTGGCACGGGACATCATTCTCGAGCTGATCGGCGAGGAGGACATGGCGAGCTTCGTCACCGATGTCGAGGTGTTCCCGCTGTCGGTGCTGCAACCCGGGTCGCAGACGATCCCGCAGGGACAATTTGTCCAGGCGTTCGACCGCATAATCGACAGCTGACCTGCGGCGCATGGTGGCGTTGCCGTGGCGGCATGGCACTCCCTATAACCGGAAGCCTCATCGAAGAGCGTCCGAGGCGGAGCAGCCCATGACCACGATCATCGACATCACCGGACGCGAGATCCTCGACAGTCGCGGCAATCCGACCGTCGAGGTCGACGTCACCCTGGATGACGGCGCTTTCGGACGCGCCGCCGTCCCCTCAGGCGCCTCGACCGGTGCCCATGAGGCAGTGGAGCTGCGTGACGGCGTCAAGGACCGCTATCTCGGCAAGGGCGTGACCAGGGCGGTCGCCCATGTCAATGGCGAGCTGCGCGATGCCCTCGAGGGCATGGATGCCGATAACCAGATCGCTGTCGACAGGCGCATGATCGATCTCGATGGAACGCCCAACAAGTTCCGCCTTGGCGCCAATGCGATCCTCGGCGTGTCGCTCGCCGTCGCCAAGGCAGCGGCGGATTCGGCGGGCCTGCCGCTCTATCGCTATGTCGGCGGCGTCGCCGCCCGCATCTTGCCGGTGCCGCTGATGAACATCATCAATGGCGGTGTTCATGCCGACAACCCGATCGACTTCCAGGAATTCATGGTGGTGCCGGCCGGCGCTGCCACCATGGCTGACGCCGTCAGGATGGGCGCGGAGGTGTTTCACACGCTGAAGGCTGAACTCAAAGCGGCGCGCCACAACACCAATGTCGGCGACGAAGGCGGCTTCGCCCCGAACCTGCCGGGTGCCGAGGCGGCGCTCGACTTCATCGTCGGGGCGATCGGCAAGGCCGGCTATGCGCCGGGGCGCGACATCTTTCTCGCACTCGACTGTGCCGCGACCGAGTTCTTCAAGGACGGCGCCTATCGCTATGAAGGTGAAGGCACTGTCCGCTCGCCCGAGGAGCAGGCGCACTACCTTGCCAGCCTGGTGGATGACTACCCGATCATCTCGATCGAGGACGGCATGGCGGAGGACGATTGGGACGGCTGGAAGATTTTGACCGATCTTGTCGGCGCGCGCTGCCAGCTGGTCGGCGATGACCTGTTCGTCACCAATACCGCCCGGCTGCAGCAGGGCATCGAGCGGCATGTCGCCAATGCCGTCCTTGTCAAGGTGAATCAGATCGGCACGCTGAGCGAGACCATCGAAGCGGTGGATATGGCGCACCGTGCCGGCTATCGCGCGGTGATGTCGCACCGCTCGGGCGAAACCGAGGATTCGACCATTGCCGATCTCGCGGTCGCCACCAATTGCGGCCAGATCAAAGCCGGCTCGCTCGCCAGGTCGGATCGTACTGCAAAATACAATCAGCTGTTGCGGATCGCCGAGGAGCTCGGCCCGGAAGGCCGTTATGCAGGACTTTCAGTCATTAGCAGGTAAACTGGCCGCGGCTTTGCCACAATGGCACGGCACAGCATGGGAGAACTCAGGGCGGCCCGGGGTCGATGCAAAAGATTCACCTGTTCATTTCAAGCGCCTGCGCCGTGGTGGCGGTGGCGCTGGGCGTCATTCAGACCTTTGATCTGACGCGCTCCTCCCCGCCAGTCGCCGCACCGGTCACGGCGGTGAAGCCGCTTTCTCAATCGATCGTGACGGCGGCAAAGACCAATGGCCAGTCCTCCTATGCCGGCCTGCCCGACACCCGCAAATTCCGCTTCACCTCCACCTTGCCGGGCGATGCGGCACCAACCGCCGATCTCGCCGCCATTTTCGATTCGGAATCCGGGACAACCGCCACCGTCAGCGGTCAGAACGGCGTCGACTTCATCGTCGAGTTCGGCGAAGCAGGGCCGCTCACCGTCACCGGCCTCGACTACCGCCAGCCGGCGGTGGTGCGCAATGTTCCCCGCCCGGTGGCGCTCGACGTCATGGTTCTCCCGGAGGGCCAGGTCGAGGGTGGCGGCCGCGCCATTCTGAGCTTTCCGCTCTCCGACGAGGAAGGCGTGCAGAGCTTCCGGATACCCGCGACATCCGGCAAGGGACTCTGGATCAGGCTAGCCGGTTCGATCGAGAGCTCCTCGCTCGCGCTCGGCGAGCTCAAGGTGCTGACCGCCGGGCCGAACTGAGAACTACTCGGCCGCCTGCGTCTTCTGCCTGCCGCGCTTCAGCACGTCTTTCAGGAAGCTCCCGGTATAGCTCTGCTTCGCCCTTGCAATGTCCTCCGGCGTGCCGGTCGCCACGATCTCGCCACCGGCATCGCCGCCTTCGGGCCCGAGGTCGATGACCCAGTCGGCGGTCTTGACCACTTCGAGATTGTGCTCGATCACCACCACGCTGTTGCCCTGATCGACCAGCTTGTGCAGGACCTCGAGGAGCTTCGCGACATCGTGGAAATGCAGCCCCGTGGTCGGCTCGTCGAGGAGATAGAGGGTGCGCCCGGTCGCCCGCCGCGACAGCTCCTTGGCAAGCTTGACCCGCTGCGCCTCGCCGCCGGAGAGCGTCGTGGCCTGCTGGCCGACATGGATATAGCCGAGCCCGACCCGCTCGAGCGTCACCAGCTTGTCGCGCACCGCCGGCACCGCCCGGAAGAACTCGGCCGCCTCGCTGACCGTCATGTCCAGCACATCGGCGATCGACTTGTCCTTGAAGGTGATCTCGAGCGTCTCGCGATTGTAGCGTTTGCCATGGCAGGCATCGCAGGTCACATAGACGTCCGGCAGGAAGTGCATCTCGATCTTGATGACGCCGTCGCCCTGGCAGGTCTCGCAGCGCCCGCCCTTGACGTTGAACGAGAAGCGGCCCGGACCATAGCCGCGCGCCTTGGCCTCGGGCAGCCCCGCGAACCAGTCGCGGATCGGCGTGAAGGCGCCGGTATAGGTCGCCGGGTTGGACCGCGGCGTGCGCCCGATCGGTGACTGGTCGATATCGATGATCTTGTCGAGTTGCTCGAGCCCCTCGATGCGGTCGTGCTCGGCCGGCATCTCGCGCGCCCCCATGAGCTTGCGCGCCGCTGCCTTGTAGACGGTATCGATGAACAGCGTCGACTTGCCGCCGCCGGACACGCCGGTCACCGCCGTGAACACCCCGAGCGGGATCTCTGCCGTGATGTTCTTCAGATTGTTGGCGCGCGCCCCCATGACCTTGATCCACCGGCCCTTCTCGGGCTTGCGCCGCCGCTGCGGCACCGGGATGCGCAGGCTCCCCGTCAGATAGCGGCCGGTCAGGGACAGCGGGTTGGCCATCACCTCGGACGGCGTGCCCTGCGCCACGATATGGCCGCCATGGACGCCGGCGCCAGGCCCGATATCGACGACATGGTCGGCCCGGCGGATCGCATCCTCGTCATGCTCGACCACCAGCACCGTGTTGCCGAGGTCGCGCAGATGGATCAACGTCTCGAGCAGCCTCTCATTGTCGCGCTGGTGGAGGCCGATCGACGGCTCGTCCAGCACATAAAGCACGCCGGTGAGGCCCGATCCGATCTGCGATGCCAGCCGGATCCGCTGGCTCTCGCCGCCTGACAGGGTGCCGGAGGTGCGCGACAGCGTCAGATATTCGAGACCGACATCGTCGAGGAATTTCAGCCGGTCGCGAATCTCTTTCAGAATGCGGTGGGCGATCTCCCGATCTTTGGGCTTGAGCTTGGCGGGCAGCCCGCCGAACCACTCCTTGGCCTGCCGGATCGACATCTCCGACACCTGCCCGATATGAAGGCCGGCGACCTTGACGGCGAGCGCCTGCGGCTTGAGGCGGTATCCCTTGCACGCCTCGCAAGGGTGGTCGGACTGGTACTGCGACAGCTCCTCCCGCACCCAGGCGGAATCCGTCTCCCGCCAGCGCCGCTCGATATTGCCGAGCACGCCTTCGAAGGGCTTCGTCGTCTTGTAGGACCTGATCCCATCGTCGAACACGAACGTCACGGGCTCGCCGTTCGAGCCGTGAAGGATGGCGTCGGTGAGCCTGGCGGGCAGCTTCTCCCAGGGCGTGCTCATCGAGCCGCCATACTGCTTCACCAGCGCCTCGAGGCACTGGAGATAATACGGCGACGAGCTGCCGGTCTTCGCCCACGGCAGCACCGCGCCCTTCTTCAGGCTGAGCGACTTGTCGGGGACGACGAGATCCGCCTCGAATCTGAGCTCGGTGCCGAGGCCGTCGCATTTCGGGCAGGCGCCGAACGGGTTGTTGAACGAGAACAGCCGTGGCTCGATCTCATCGATGGTGAAGCCCGACACCGGGCAGGCAAACCGCTCCGAGAAGATGATCCTCTCATGGGTCTCGTTCTTCGATTTGTTGGCGCTCTCCGCCGAGGTGTCCGCCGCCGCCAGCGGTCGGTCGGCGAATTCGGCGATCGCCAGCCCGTCGGCCAGCCGCAGCGCCGTCTCGAGCGAGTCGGCGAGCCGGTTGCCGAGATCGCGCTTCACCACCAGGCGGTCGACCACCACATCGATGTCGTGCTTGAACTTCTTGCCGAGCGCCGGCACCGCATCGATCTCATGGAACTTGCCATCGACCTTGACCCGCTGGAAACCCTTCTTCTGGAGATCCTGCAGCTCCTTGCGGTATTCGCCCTTGCGGCCGCGCACGATCGGCGCGAGCAGATAGAGCCTCGTTCCCTCGGGCAGATCGAGAATCCGGTCCACCATCTGGGTGACCGTCTGACTCTCGATCGGCAGCCCTGTCGCTGGCGAATAAGGAACGCCGACCCGGGCAAACAGCAGGCGCATATAGTCGTAGATCTCGGTGACGGTCCCGACCGTCGAACGCGGATTGCGGCTGGTCGTCTTCTGCTCGATCGAGATGGCCGGCGACAGCCCATCGATCTGGTCGACATCCGGCTTCTGCATCATCTCGAGGAACTGCCGGGCATAGGCCGACAAGCTCTCGACATAGCGCCGCTGGCCCTCGGCATAGATGGTGTCGAAGGCGAGCGAGGATTTCCCCGAGCCCGAAAGACCAGTGAAAACAATGAGGCTATCTCGGGGTATGTCGACCGAGACGTTCTTCAGGTTGTGCTCGCGTGCACCCTGGATTCGAATGTATTTCTTCGCCTCAGGCATGATTGCTCGGAATTAGACCAAAAGGTGAACATCGACAAGCTCGCAGTGAACACGCGTACACAGCAAAGAGATCTCGGGAGCGAAGCTCGGCTGGAGCAGAATACCGAATATGGGATTGCGATGTGTTTGCAAAATAGCGCATTGCACCATCACTGCCGCCAAGGCTTGCCATTGCCTTGTGCTTCCGCCCATTCTGGCGCGGGAGGAGCCCTCACGTGATCAATGCCACCGCCGAATCCCTGCCTGTCCACCCCGAGGCGATCCGCATCGAGGATCTTCACAAACGCTTCGGCCCGCTGGAGGTGTTGCGCGGCGTCTCGCTCTCGGCCAGGGAAGGCGATGTCCTCTCGGTCATCGGCGCGTCCGGCTCAGGCAAGAGCACCCTCCTGCGCTGCGTCAATCTGCTCGAGTTGCCGTCGCAGGGGCGCATCCTCGTCTCGGGCGAGGAGGTGAAGCTGAAGCCGGGCCGCGACGGCAATCTGGCGCCGGTCGACAATCGCCAGGTCGAGCGCGTCCGCAGCCGGCTTGGAATGGTGTTCCAGAGCTTCAACCTGTGGCAGCACATGACGGTGCTGCAGAATGTCATCGAGGCACCCGTCCACGTTCTCAAGGTCCGCAAGCCCGACGCCATCGAGAAGGCCGAGGCGCTGCTCAACCGCGTCGGCCTCTACGAGAAGAAGGATCAATATCCGGCATTTCTCTCCGGCGGGCAGCAACAGCGTGCCGCCATTGCCAGGGCGCTGGCAGTCGATCCCCAGGTGATGCTGTTCGACGAGCCCACTTCGGCGCTCGACCCCGAGCTCGTCGGCGAGGTGCTGAAGGTCATTCGCTCCCTTGCCGAGGAAGGTCGGACGATGCTGCTCGTCACCCACGAGATGGCCTTTGCCCGCGAGGTGTCCTCGCATGTCATGTTCCTGCATCGCGGCCTGGTCGAGGAGGAGGGGCCGCCGTCGCGGGTGTTCGGCAGCCCGCGCTCGGAGCGTTGCCGCCAGTTCGTCAACGCCATGAACAAGGAGGCGGCGGCCCACCACCGCCCGGAGGTCTAGCCCATGGAATTGAATGCCTTCCTTGCTTACTGCCTTGCGGCGGTGGCGATCATCATCGTGCCCGGCCCGACGGTGACCATGATCGTTGCCAACAGCCTGCGCCATGGCTCGCGCGCCGGCATGCTGAACGTCGCCGGCACCCAGGCCGGCCTCCTGATCTGGCTCGCCATCGCCGTGCTCGGGCTGGCCGCTGCCATCCAGGCCATGGGCGTCTGGTTCGACGTGGTGCGGATTGCCGGCGCCGCCTACCTCGTCTGGCTCGGTATCGGGCTTTGGCGCTCCGGCGGCGAATTGCGCACCGCCGAGCGGGCGAGGCCCAAAGGCAGTTTCTTTCTCCAGGGGCTCTGGGTGATCCTGTCCAACCCCAAAATGCTCCTGGTGTTCGGCGCCCTCATTCCGCAGTTCATCTCGCCGGAGCGCGACTTCGCAAGCCAGCTGATCTTCCTGGTCGTGGTGTTCATGGTGCTGGCGGCGATCTTCGACGGCGCTTATGCGCTGCTGGCCGGGTCGGCCGGGGCCTGGCTGTCACGCGCCCGGATCAAGCTGGTGGAGCGGATTTCCGGCAGTTGCCTGATTGCCGGCGGGCTATGGCTTGCCTTCCGCCGTTAGATGTCCTTAAAGGGGCGCCGTAACCAACAGGGCTCTCGGATGTGACCTCGCGCACCGCCTTTTACCCGGGAAGCTTCGATCCCGTCACTTTCGGCCATCTCGACATCATTGCCCGCGTCGCCCGCATTTGCGACCGGCTGGTGCTGGGAGTCGGTGCTCATCATGGCAAGCAGCCGTTGATCGAAACCCCGGAGCGGGTCAGCCTGCTGCGCGAGGTCGCGACCCCGATCGCTGCGCATTCCGGCATTGCCCTCGATATCGCGGTGTTCGACGGCCTCGCGGTCGACGCCGCCCGCAAGGCCAAGGCCGGCCTGATCGTGCGCGGCCTGCGCGATGCCACCGATTTCGACTACGAGGTGCAGATGGGCCAGATGAATGCCGCACTCGCACCCGATATCGAGACCGTTTTTCTCGCCGCCAGCCCCGCTACCCGGATGATCGCCTCCTCCCTCGTCAAGCAGATCGCGCGCATGGGCGGTGATGTTCGCCTGTTCGTGCCGGAGGAGGCGGAAAAGGCCATCCGCCGGGCGCTCGAGACATCCAATTGATCCATTTCAGGAGAAACCAATGCTGCCGAAAGCCAGCCTGTCGCGTGCTGCCGCCTTGCTTGCGCTCAATCTCCTCTTTGCCGCCCCGGCGCTGGCGGCGAGCGACCCCGAGAACACGCTGGTGATGACCCTGAAATGCGGCGACGTCGTCATCGACCTCCTACCGGACGTCGCGCCCAAGCATGTTGCTCAGATCAAGAAGCTGACCCGCCAGGGCTTCTATGACGGCATCGTCTTCCACCGCGTCATCGATGGTTTCATGGCGCAGACCGGCGATCCGACCGGCACCGGCACCGGCGGCTCGCAGGAGCCCGACCTGCCGGCGGAATTCTCCAAGGAACATTTTGCCCGCGGCACGCTTGGCATGGCGCGCAGCAACGACCCGAACAGCGCCAACTCGCAATTCTTCATCATGTTCGCCGATGGTGGGTTCCTTGACGGCAACTACACCGTGTTCGGCAAGGTGCGCAGCGGCATGGAATGCGTCGATCAGATCAACAAGGGCGAGCCGCCGGCCAATCCCGACAAGATCGTGCGACAGAAGGTGCAGAAGGATATCAAATAGGAGGACCGATGGCGGACCGCGACCCCGAGAACACCATCTATATGGATTTGTCGCATGGCCGCGTGGTGATCGAGCTCAGGCCCGACATTGCCCCCGACCATGTGCGCCGCATCAAGGAGCTGGCCCGCGAGGGCTTCTATGACGGCGTGCCGTTCCACCGCGTCATCGAGGGCTTCATGGCGCAAGGCGGCGACCCGACGGGCTCCGGCACCGGCGGCTCGTCCAAGCCCGATCTCAAGGCCGAGTTCTCCGATGCGCCGCACAAGCGCGGAGCCTGCTCGATGGCGCGCACCCAGAATCCGAATTCGGCAAACAGCCAGTTTTTCATCTGCTTTGCGCCCTGCGACTTTCTCGACGGCCAATACACTGTCTGGGGTCAGGTGGTGGAGGGCATGGAGCACGTCGATCGCCTGAAGCGTGGCGAGCCGGTCAGCAACCCGGACCGTATCGTCAAGATGCAGGTGGCCGCCGACGCCGCCTGATGCGGGTCGACGCCTTCGACTTCGCGCTCCCCGATGAACTGATCGCGCTCGAGCCGGCGCGCCCGCGCGATGCGGCGCGCCTCCTCATTGTTCGCCCTGGCGCATCCCGCGAGCTCGACGACAGCCGCGTCGTTGCATTGCCGAGCCTGCTCCGCCCCGGCGACCTGCTGGTGTTCAACGACACGCGGGTGATTCCGGCGCGGCTCACCGGTCGCCGCATCAATCGTGGCGACCGGCCGCTGATCGAGGTGCTGCTCAGCCGACGCATCGGTCCCCACCGCTGGCTCGCCTTCGCCCGTCCCGGCAAGCGCCTCAAGCCCGGCGATCTCATTCGCTTCGGCGATGAGGGTCGCGTCTGCCTGTTGGGCGAGCTCGAAGCAACTGTTGCCGCCAAGCGCGACCGCGGCGAGATCGAGCTTGCCTTCAGCCTGAGCGCAGCAGTTCTCGACGAGGCGATCGAGCAGCTGGGGGAGGTGCCGCTGCCGCCCTATATCGTCGGACGGCGCGGCGCGGCAGACGCCGACCGGCAGGACTATCAGACGGTCTACGCCGCCCATGACGGCGCCGTCGCCGCGCCCACCGCCGGCCTCCATTTCACGCCGGAGATGCTGGCCGGTCTCACGCGCTCCGGCATCGACAGCGCCTTCGTCACGCTGCATGTCGGCGCCGGCACCTTTCTGCCGGTGACCGGCGAGGACACGAGCCAGCATCACATGCTTCCCGAATGGGGCGAGATCGATGCGGCAACCGGCGAGCGGCTGAACCACGCCCGCGAAAGCGGCGGCCGCATCGTCGCCGTCGGCACCACGGCGCTGCGGCTCCTCGAGAGCGCTGCCGACGAGCGCGGCCGGATCGAGCCCTTTCGCGGCGACACCGAGCTCTTCATCACGCCAGGCTATCGTTTCCGCGCCGCCGAAATGCTGATGACCAATTTTCACCTGCCGCGCTCGACCTTGTTCATGCTGGCGGCCGCCTTTTCCGGTCTCGACACCATGAAACGCGCCTATGCCCACGCCATCGCCGAGCGCTATCGGTTCTATTCCTATGGCGATGCCAGCCTGCTATTTCGCTCGCTATGACAACAACGGATTTCAGTTTTCGGCTGCTCGGGCGGGATGGCGGCGCACGCCTCGGCCTCATCGACACGCCGCGCGGTGCGATCCGCACCCCGGCCTTCATGCCGGTCGGCACCGCCGGAACGGTGAAGGCGGTTCACCTCGACCAGCTGCGCGCGGTCGGCACCGACATCATCCTCGGCAACACCTATCATTTGATGCTCCGTCCCGGCGCCGAGCGGATTGCCCGGCTCGGCGGTCTCAACAGCTTCATCGGCTGGCCGGGACCGATCCTCACCGACTCAGGCGGCTTCCAGGTGATGTCGCTCGCCAAGCTCAGGCGCATCGACGAGCATGGCGTGACCTTTGGCTCGCATGTCGATGGCAGCCGTCACGAGCTGACGCCCGAGCGCGCCATGGAGATCCAGCATCTGCTCGGCTCGACCATTCAGATGCAGCTCGACGAATGCCTTGCCTTTCCCCATTCGGAGGCCGAATGCGCCCGCGCCATGCAGCTGTCCCTGCGCTGGGCCGAGCGATCGCTCAAAGCCTTCGACCGTCAGCCGGGCCATGCCTGTTTCGGCATCCTTCAGGGCGGCATCCATCCGAAGCTTCGCTCGGAGTCGGCGCGTGGGCTCGCTGCCATGGACTTCGACGGCTATGCCATTGGCGGGCTTGCGGTCGGCGAGACCCAGGGGCAGATGTTTGCCACCATCGATGTCACCGCGCCGCTCCTGCCGGAAAAGCGGCCCCGCTATCTCATGGGCGTCGGCACGCCGCTCGACATCGTCCAGGCAGTGGCCCGCGGCATCGATATGTTCGACTGCGTGATGCCGACTCGCTCGGGCCGGCACGGCCAGGCCTTCACCCGCTTTGGTCGGCTCAATCTCCGGAATGCCAAGCATGCCGACGATCCGCGACCGCTCGACGAGACGAGTTCATGCCCCGCCGCCTCGCGCTTTTCGCGAGCTTATCTGCACCACCTGGTCAAGTCCGGCGAGATCCTTGGCATGATGCTCCTGTCCATCGCCAATCTCGCCTATTATCAGGAGCTGATGGCAGGGATCCGTCAGGCCATTGCCGAGCGTCGCTTCATCGACCATCGTGATCGCCTTATGGCAGAGTGGAGCCAGGTTGCAGAATGACCCTAGAAGCCCCAGCCAAGAGGGGAACCACGTCATGAAAATGCAGGGCGAAAGACTGATCCAGGCACCGCAGCAGGAGGTGTGGACGGCGCTCAACGACCCCGTCGTGCTCAAGCAATGCATTCCGGGCTGCGAGGAGATGCAGAAGGTCTCCGACAACGATTTCTCCGCCAAGGTGAAGGCCAAGGTCGGCCCGGTGAGCCTCACCATGATGGGCGATGTGCACCTCTCCGACCTGAACCCGCCCGTCAGCTACCGCATCACCGGTCAGGGCAAGGGTGGTGCGGCAGGCTTCGCCAGGGGCGGCGCCGACATCCGCCTCGAGGACAAGGGCGGAGCCACCCTGATCGCCTATGACGTCGATGCGCAAGTCGGCGGCAAGCTCGCCCAGATCGGCAACCGGCTGATCGATTCCACCGCCCGCAAAATGGCCGACGACTTCTTCTCGCGCTTTGTCGCGATCGTCGAGAGCGGGGAGAAGGCAAGGGGAGGATTGCCACCCGATGGCGGCGCCCCGATCGCGGCGGCGGCGGCAGCCCAGGGGACCGAGCAGGCCCGACGGGATGCCGGCGACGAATTGTCCGACATACCGACCACCCAGAGCGGCCATCTGGTCCTCTGGCTCATTCTCGCTGCCGTCGCCCTGGCCATCATCTACTATTTGTTCTTCCGCAACTGAAAGGGCGGTACGCCATCCGCTGTACATCCCTCGGTTGCTCTGCTGCAGAGCCGGTGACATAAAAGGACGCGATGTTCTCCTCTGTCCTCATCGCCAACCGCGGCGAGATCGCCTGCCGCATCACCCGCACCGCCCATCGTCTCGGCATGCGCGTGATCGCCGTCTATTCCGAGGCCGAAGCCGATGCGCTGCATGTCAAGCTCGCCGACGAGGCCGTAGCGATCGGTCCGGCAAGCGTGCGTGAGAGCTATCTCCGCCCCGATCGCATTCTCGACGCGGCTGCCAGGACCGGTGCCGAGGCGATCCATCCCGGCTATGGCTTCATGTCGGAGAACGTCGCTTTCGCCGAAGCCTGCAGCGCTTCCGGCATTGTCTTTGTCGGGCCGCCGCCCGATGCCATTCGCGCCATGGGTCTGAAGGACGCTGCCAAGGCCCTGATGCGCGCCGCCGGCGTGCCGGTGGTGCCAGGTTACATGGGCGCGGATCAGGATGGCGATTTCCTCAAGCGCAGGGCGGCGGAGACCGGCTATCCGGTGCTCATCAAGGCGGTCGCCGGTGGTGGCGGCAAGGGCATGCGACTCGTCGCCGATCCGGCCGATTTCCTGGCGGCGCTCGAAGCCTGCCAACGCGAGGCGCAAAGCGCCTTTGGTGACCCGCGGGTGCTGATCGAGCGCTATGTCAGCGCGCCGCGCCATGTCGAGATCCAGGTTTTTGCCGACTCCCACGGCAACACCGTCCACCTGTTCGAGCGCGACTGCTCGCTGCAGCGTCGCCATCAAAAGGTCATCGAGGAAGCACCGGCTCCCGGCATGACGCCGGAGATGCGCGAGGCAATGGGCAAGGCGGCGGTGATGGCCGCGCATGCGGTCGGATATCGGGGTGCCGGCACCGTCGAGTTCATCGTCGATTCGAGCCGCGGCCTTGTGCCCGACGGCTTCTTCTTCATGGAGATGAACACCCGACTCCAGGTCGAGCATCCGGTCACCGAGGCGATCACCGGCCTCGATCTCGTCGAACTGCAGTTCAAGGTCGCGGCCGGCGAACCGCTGCCGTTCCGCCAAAGCGACCTGACGCTGACCGGCCATGCGGTTGAGGCGCGACTCTATGCCGAGGATCCCGATCACGAGTTCCTGCCCCAGGCCGGCCGCCTTCGCCGTCTGTCATGGCCCGAAGGGTCGCCAGGTCTGCGGATCGATACCGGGGTGGAGCAGGGGGACGTCATCACTCCCCATTATGATCCGATGATCGCCAAGCTGATCGTCCATGCGCCGACACGGCGGGAAGCGTTGCACGAGCTCGCCAATGCGCTCGACGCCACGGTGCTGCTCGGCATTCGCAGCAACCGCGCCTTTCTCACCCGGCTGTCCCGCCATCCCGACTTCGTCGCCGGCGCCGTCGACACCGGCTTCATCGGCCGCCATCTTGCCGAGTTGGTCACCGGCGCGATCGACCCGAGGCTCCTGGCGGCTGGCGCCGAGGCCTGGCTCGCCTTGAAGGCCAAGGTTGGCGCCAGCGAAGCCGAGGCCGCTCTCAGCGGCTGGGCGCTCGCCGGCCTCGATCGCCGCGACCGCCTTCATTTGATCGTCAACGGCGAAAAGATGCTGGCCGACATCACTTGGCTCGGTCCGATGCGGCGACGCTATCAGATCCGTCAAGGCGAGATGTCGGCGAACCTTGCGGTCGAGGATGTCAGGCACGACTGTGGACGCCTCACCTTCATCAGCAGCGCCGGTCGGTTCGCCGGTCACATGGTGCTGTCCGAGGAAAGGATCCTGGTGGCCTCGCCGGAAGGCCATATCGAGCTCATCGAGGAGGACCTGACAGCCCGTGATGCCGAGGCGCTGGCCGGTGGGGCATCGATCAAGGCGCCGATGCCCGGCAGGATCGTCCGGGTGTTGACCACCGAGGGAAAGCAGGTCGCCAAGGGCGAGCGGCTGATCGTGCTCGAAGCCATGAAGATGGAGCACACCCTCGCCGCGGCGCGGGCCGCCACGGTGGACAAGGTGCTGGTCAGCGAGGGCGAGCAGGTCCAGGATGGCAGGGTGCTGGTCACCCTCACAACCGACGAGGATTCCGTTTGACCCTGCACCTGGTGAAGCTCTGCGTCGGCGTCGTCGAGGTTCCCGAGCTTGCCGACTGGCAGAGGCGGCGCCTCAAGGAGAAGAAGCGGGTCTATCATGTCACCCGCATGATGCCACGCCGCGCCGCCGAGATTCTCGCCGGCGGCTCGATCTTTTGGGTGATCCGCGGCCTGATCATGGTGCGCCAGCGCATCATCGCGATCGAACCGTTTGTCGATGACGATGAGATCGAGCGCTGCAAGCTGGTGTTCGATCCGGCCCTCGTTGCCGTCCAGCCGCAACCCCGCCGAGCTTTTCAGGGCTGGCGCTATCTCGAGGCCGACGACGCACCTGCCGACATCAAGGGTTCGGCCGATGCTGCGCTGCCGGCCAAGCTCCGGGCCGAGCTGGCGGCGCTCGGGCTGCTATGACGCCGGCGGTGATCCGCCCGGTCGCGGGTGAGGATGATCTCGAAGCGGCCTGCCAGCTACTGCAGCAGTTCTTCCGCGAAGAGCAGTTCGACACCCCGCCCGAAATGGTGGCAACGCACGCCCGGCGCATGTATGAGCTGCGGGATCATTGCCTGATGCTGGTGGCCTGGGCCGACGATCTGCCGGTCGCGGTGGCGACCCTGTCGATGAATTTCGGAATAGAGTTCGGCTGGCAGGCCGAGATTGGCGATCTCTATGTTGTGCCATCGGCACGCGGACAGGGGCTCGCCTCGCATCTTGTCGAGGAATGCATCGCCTGGGCACGCGGCAAGGGTGCCAGGTCGCTTGCGGTGACCGTGACCACGCATGGCGCCGACCAGGGGCTGGACCGCTTCTACCGGGCGCTCGATTTCCAAGGCGACGGCCGGCGCGTGCTGCTGCGCGGACTCTGAATTCAAACCGCGAGATTGTCGATCAGGCGGGTGCTGCCGAGCCAGGCGGCGGCGAGCAGGCGCACCGGATCGCTCTCGGCATGGAGCTCGGCCAGCGTGTCGGCATTGCGCGCTTCGACATAGTCGACCCGGAAGCCCGCTTGCGTCAGCGCCCGTGCGGTTGCCGCCGCCGCTTGTGCCGGCGCCACCCCGTTCCGGATGGCGGCAGCAGCGGCTTCGAGCCCCTGGTGAATCAGCGGTGCCCGCGCCCTGTCCTCGCGGCTGAGATAGGCATTTCGCGACGACATGGCGAGGCCGTCGGTCTCCCGTATCGTCGGCACGGCGATGACCACGGTGTGGATGTCGAGGTCGCTCGCCATTCGTGTGACCACCTTCAATTGCTGGTAGTCCTTCTCGCCAAACATGGCGTAGTCGCAACCGGCCTGGATGAAGAGCTTGGCGACGGCCGTCGTCACGCCGTTGAAGAAATGCGGCCTGAAACGGTCCTCCAGACCGACTTTCGCCGGTCCCGAAGTCACCACCTCTGTCGCAAACCCGTCCGGATACATCTCCAAGGTCGCCGGAGCATAGATCAGGTGAGCGCCAGCTTGCTTCAACTTGCGTCGGTCGCCGGCTTCATCGCGCGGATACTTGACCAGATCTTCATTGGCCGCGAATTGCTTGGGATTGACGAAGATCGTCACCACGACGCGATCGGCAAGTCGCAAACCGTGCTGGACCAGTGCAACATGCCCATCATGCAGCGCGCCCATCGTCGGCACCACCGCGGTCCGCATCTCCTGGGCCCGCCAGCCGGCAACCGTCCTGCGCAATTGTTCGACGGTGTTGATGGTCTCCACCGATTGCGATCTCCCGAGGCTGACGAAAAATCCGCCAACCTTCCCTTCTCTCCATTGTCGAAGCAAACTCTTTCTCGTGGACAGCGCTGGTCGCTGTCCGAAGAGTACCGCTTGCATAGGTTGTGGAAACGGAGCACACCCGTAGTCAATCAATAACCGGAACCAGGACGTGAGCAAGCTTCTTCTTCCAGGCCGCCAGGCAATCGAAAACAAGCTCTTGGCCGACGAGGCGACGGTCGTTGCCGAGCTGGCGCGCCGTGCTGCCCTCGCCGACGACCAGGCCGCATCAGTCGACCAGCTTGCCAGAAAGCTTGTGCAGGCGGTACGCAAGGGCCGCAGTCAACAAGGCGGCATCGACGAGTTCATGCAGGAATACTCGCTGTCGAGCGAGGAAGGCGTCGTCCTCATGTGCCTTGCCGAGGCGCTGCTGCGGATTCCCGATGCCGACACCGCCGACAAGCTCATCGCCGACAAGATCGGTGGTCGCGACTGGAGCCGGCATCTCGGCCAGTCGGAGTCGCTGTTCGTCAATGCTTCTGCCTGGGGTCTGATGCTCACCGGGCGCATGATCGAGTTGGGGGACGATACCAAGACCGATTTTGCAAGCTATCTGCGCCGCCTGGTGTCGCGCTCCGGCGAGCCGATCATCCGCCAAGCCATGCGTCAGGCGATGCGCATC
>JBKOZY010000470.1:0-5560 GCA_046726135.1 Pseudomonadota bacterium
TCGTTCCACAGCGCCGGATCCTCCGACTTCGCATTGAGCTCGGCCAGCTCCTTCAGCGCATTGTCCCAGTCAAAGATGCCTCCTCAGCAGTCCGATGGACTGCTTCATTTCTTCGACCAGGTTGACGATCTCGGTGCGCATGGGTTTGGAGTTAGGACAGGGGAGAACAACCGCAAGGGCTCAATAGAGACCGCCGGTCCCGGTCGTCAAGCCGCCTTCGATGATGGATGCATTGCCGCTGCCGTCGCCGACCCCGATGACAACCGTGTCCTGGGGCGGGCCCTCGCCCGGCTTGAAGGCCTCGAGAATGACGTTGGGTTCGCCAAAGGCGGCGCGCTGACCGGTTTGCGGGTCGATCGGAATAAGTTGGATGCCGGCGGGCACCCGGAACGGTGTCGCCGGCTTGTCACGCAGCGCATTGCGCATGAAGGCAGCGGCAATCGGCGCCGCCAGCTCGCCGCCGGTGGCGTGCTCACCCATCGGCCGCGGCTTGTCGAAGCCGACATAGACCCCGACGGTCAGATCCGGCGTATAGCCGATGAACCAGGCATCGCGCTCGTCATTGGAGGTGCCGGTCTTGCCGGCTACCGGCTTGCCGACTGCCTTCAGCGCCTGTCCGGTCCCGCGCTGCACAACGCCCTCCAGCATCGAGGTGATCTGGTAGGCGGTGTAGGGATTGATGATTTCCTCGCGCTGATCGATGAATTCCGGCTCGGGTTGATCCGTCCAGGAGGTCGCATTGCAGCCCGTGCATTCGCGCTTGTCGTGGCGGAAGATGGTGCGCCCATAACGATCCTGCACCCGGTCGATCAGCGAGGGGACGATCTTCTTGCCGCCATTGGCCAGCATGGAATAGCCGGTGGTGATCTTGAGAAGGGTGGTGACGCCGGCGCCGAGCGACATGGACGGCATCGGCTTCAAATGGTCGTAGATGCCGAGCCGCTCGACCAGCGTGCAGAATTTCTGGATGCCGAGGTCATGCGCCAGGCGCACCGTCATGGCATTGCGTGACTTCTCGATGCCGAGCCGGAGCGTCGAGGGGCCGTAGAATTTCTTGGTGTAGTTCTCAGGCTTCCAGATCTCGCCATTCTCGAGCTGAATCTCGACCGGCGCGTCCATGACGACCGAGGACGGCGTGTAGCCGTTGTCGAGCGCCGCCGCATAGACGAAGGGCTTGATGGCGGAGCCCGGCTGGCGCAGCGCCTGGACGGCCCGATTGAACTGGCTCTGGGCATAGGAGAAGCCGCCGACCAGGGCCAGCACACGGCCGGTATGGGGATCCATGGCGACGAGCGCGCCATCGACGGCCGGCATCTGTACGAGGTGGAAATTGCCCGAGCCCTCGGTTGCCGGCGCGACAAAGACCACATCGCCCGCGGCCAGCACGTCGGAGGCCTTCTTGACCTCGGGACCATGCCTTCCCGCATCGTCGCCGGCTTTGCGGGCCCATTTCAACAGCTTGAGCGGAATCGTTCCCTTGTCCCCGCCGGACAGGCCCACGGTTGCCTCGTTTGCCGAGACCTCGAGAACCACCGCGAGGCGCCAGGGATTGACGTCGGAAGGCACCGCCATCGCCGCCAACTCCTTCGGCCAATTGCCCTGGGGGTCGATCCTCGTCACCGGGCCACGCCAGCCCAGGCTGCGGTCGAATTTCTGGAGACCGGCGGCCAGCGCCACCCGCGCCGAGATCTGGAGACTCGGGTCGAGCGTGGTGCGGACCGAGTAGCCTTCAGCGTAGAGCCTGTCCTCGCCATAAAGGTCGGTGAGCTCGCGGCGCACCTCCTCGGTGAAGGACTCGGCAGCGAAGGACTGCGGCCCAACCGGGCGCGCCGTGACGACCAGGGGCTTCGCCACCGCTTCGTCATGCTCTTCCCTGGTGATGTAGCCGTTCTCGGCCATCCGATCGAGGACCCAGTTGCGCCGCTCGACCGCCCGTTCGCGATTCTTCACCGGCTGATAATTCGTCGGCGCCTTGGGCAGGGCGGCAAGATAAGCCATCTCCGCAAGATCGAGCTCGCTCAGTGATTTTCCGAAATAGTTGAGCGCCGCCGCCGCCACACCATAGGAGCCGGCGCCAAGGAAGATCTGGTTCAGATAGAGATCGAGGATCTGCTCCTTGGTGAATGCCCGCTCGAGTCGCTGCGCCAGAAGCGCTTCCTTGATCTTGCGATCGAAAGTGCGCTCCGAGGAGAGGAGGAAGTTCTTGGTCACCTGCTGGGTGATCGTCGAGGCGCCGATGAAGCGGCGGTTGTTGCCCTCGATCACGCCCTGGACGTTCTGGACCAAGGCCCGGCCGATCCCCGCCCAATCGATACCGGAATGCTGGTAAAAATTCTTGTCCTCGGCCGAAAGGAAAGCCTGGATCAGCCGCTCGGGAATGGCGGAGACCGGCACGAACACCCGCCGCTCGCGGGCAAATTCCTCGAGCAGCGAGCCGTCGGCGGCATGCACCCTGGTCATCACCGCGGGCTTGTAGTCGGCGAGGTTCTTGTAATCCGGCAGGCTGCCGGCGGCCTGCCAGATCAGGAAGCCGGCGGCGCCGGCGACCGCGAGGATGACCACGCAGCCGACGGTGAAAAGGACGCCAAGCAGTCTGATAAAGCCGTTTCGCCGGCGGCGCATCTCGCCCCTCGCATCAAGAGCCGCTCGAGCAACCCTGACCCTGCAGCAGACGCGCCAAGCGAACCGTCGAGATTCGCGCCCCTCGCGCCGCTAGCAAATCGGCTATCGCCTGAATGTGGCGATTGGGCGGCGAGGGGTCCTGAAAGATGGAAAGTAAGGCCGCCGGAGCAGCTCTAACGGGCGGCACTTTCGGTGGGCGGAGCGGGTTTGGACTGACCGAAATAGGAATCGACGGCGCCGACCATGGCTTTTGCCATTTTGCGGCGCCATTCGGTGGAGCGGAGGAGCCTCTCGTCGGCCCGGTTGGAAAGATAGCCGAGCTCCAGCAGGACCGAGGGCACGTCGGGTGCCTTGAGCACGCGGAACCCGGCCGAGCGATGGGGATGGCCGGTCAGCAGCGTCACCGGCTTGAGCTGGCGCACCAGCCGGCGGGCGAGGAACACCGAGCTGTTCTTGGTCTCGCGCTGGGTCAGGTCGATCAGGATCCCGGCGATCTGCTCGCTGTCCTCGGCATGGGCGACGCCGGCCAGAATGTCGACGCCGTTCTCCTTCTCGGCGAGCGCCTGGGCCTCGGCATCGGACGCCTTCTCGGAAAGGGTGTAGACAGTGGCGCCACGCATCATCGGGCCGCGCAGCGCGTCGGCATGGATGGCGATCAGGAGGTCGGCGTGCTGCCGGCGGGCAAAGCGCACCCGGTCGGCCAGCGAGATGAAGCTGTCGCTGTCGCGGGTCATGAGCACGCTGTAGCGCTGGGTGGCCTCGAGATTCTCCTTCACCGCCCGGGCAAAGGCAAGAACCACATCCTTCTCGAGGGTTCCTGACCGGCTCGAGGCCCCGGGATCGAGTCCGCCATGGCCGGGATCGAGCACGACCACCTTTCGTCCAGGCGATTCACGATCCTTCTCGCCCCTGTCGGGCTGCCCCTCGGTCGGTGGCGGAGAGCCATCAGGCTTCGTTCGCGGACGCGGCACGGGATCGGCCTCCTCCTCGGCAATCCCGGTGTCGGGACGTCCGGCGTCTCGGTTGAGGCGGGCGAAGGTCGTCCGGTCGGTCGCCACCAGGTCGACCACCATGCGCGCCGGCTGCCCCTCGCGCGGATCGACCAGGAAGGACTTCTGGATCAGCGCCGGACCGGCGAGATCCATGACGATGCGGGCCCGCTTGTCGCCAATGCGGCCATAGCGATAGGCGCTGATCAGCCCCCGCCCTGCCGCTCCGATCCCGGGGGGCAGCCGGAAGGTGATGTCAGGCAGGTCAACGACGGCGCGGAACGGGTCGGCGAGGATGTAGACGGTGAAGCCCACCGGCTGGTTGAGGTCGGCAATGAAGCGGGTCCGCATCTGGTCGCCGGCGATTCGGGCGGCAATCACCGCCGGCCCGCTGGCGGGACGAGCGGATCGGGCAAGCACGGGCGAAAGCGCTGCCAGGGCTGCTACCATCGCGAGCAGGCTCAAGAGAAACAGCGTGTCTGGTACCCGTTTCCCCACCTGAACTGCCCTGCCCCGCAGCGATCCCCCCGATTCGGGCAGAAACAAGCCCGCAGCAGAAAGGTAGGGCGTGGATGGTTAACTCATGGTTGATTGTCGCGGGACAGTGCGGGAGTTTGGCTTGCAATGGCGAATGGGAGTGCATACAACCTCGCTTGCACCATCGCGCCTCGGGGCCGCATCGCCCCTCATGTGTGCGCGGGTGAGAAATTCCGCGCCGGTTTGGGGTCCGGGCACCATGTCCCTCCGCCGGTCGCGACGACAGATGGCATCCCGGGACGGCGGTGCACTCTGATTGAGAACCGTCCGGAGAACCCCTTCGGACACAAGGAAAGAGCGGCTAGGCCATGCCATCGCTGATAAACCTTCGCGCTGCCCTGTCGGGGCAGGAGCGTTCCGCCGGAAGGCGGTTCAGCGGCAGTGCATGGGCCCGCCATTATCGCGCACGCGCCAGCGCATCCGGAGGCCATGAGCCCGGACAGCGGCCGGCCGGATCGTCGTTGCCGCGGTGCGCCAAGGACAGGCCAATATGGGCTCAAGAATGCTTATCGACGCCGCGCATGCAGAGGAAACCCGTGTTGTGGTTGTGCGCGGCAACCGCATCGAGGAATTCGACTACGAAAGTGCTCAGCGCAAGCAACTGAAAGGCAACATCTATCTCGCCAAGGTGACTCGGGTCGAACCCTCACTCCAGGCAGCTTTCGTCGACTATGGCGGCAACCGCCACGGGTTTCTCGCCTTCTCGGAAATCCATCCGGACTATTACCAGATCCCGGTCGCCGACCGGCAGGCGCTGCTGCGCGAGGAGGCCGACGAAGCCCGCCACAGCGCCGAGGAGGAGGCAGCAGCTGCCGACAGCGAGGACGAGGCGGGAGCCGAGCCCGCCTACCGGACGACCGAGGCGGAAGCCTTCCAAGCGCCGCTGGCCGGCGAGGAACCGGCCGAGACCAGCGAGGATGAGGCCCCTGCCCATCCGGTGAGCGAGGGCGTCGAGGCGGTCGAGGAGACGGCCGAGATGCGCTCCGTCGAATCGGTGGGCTCGGAGGATGCGCTGGAGGAGGTGCCGCAGCGGCGGCGGCCGATGCGCCGCGCCTATAAGATCCAGGAGGTGATCAAGCGGCGCCAAGTGCTTCTCGTCCAGGTGGTCAAGGAGGAGAGGGGCAACAAGGGCGCGGCGCTCACCACCTATCTGTCGCTTGCCGGACGCTATTGCGTGCTGATGCCCAACACCGCCAGGGGCGGCGGCATCTCGCGCAAGATCACCGACTCGACCGACCGGCGCCGCCTCAAGGAGGTGGCCCGCGACATCGAGGTTCCCGAGGGCATGGGGCTGATCGTGCGCACTGCCGGCGCGCAGCGCACCAAAGCGGAGATCAAGCGCGATTTCGACTATCTCATCCGCCTATGGGAGAACGTCCGCGACCTGACCCTCGAATCGGTGGCACCGAGCC
>JBKOZY010000471.1:0-4160 GCA_046726135.1 Pseudomonadota bacterium
GATCGGCCTTTGGCGACCTCAATCAGCACGGGCCGGACGCGATCAGGTTCTACACCCGCACCAAGACCGTGACCGCCCGCTGGCCTTCCGGCATCAAGGAAGGCGCCCAGTTCGTCATCCCGACCATGCGTTGAGCCGCTGCATGACCGGCCGACGCCATGCCATCGACCACATCGAAGCGGCAACCGTGATGGGCTTACGGCTCCTCGCCCTCGGCATGATGGTGACCAACCCCAGCGCGTCACGCCGCAATGAAGCGCAGCGCATGATCGTCGAAAAGCAGATGGCGCTGCTCGAAGGCATCTTCGCCATGCAGATGGAATGGGCCAAGCTGCTGATCACCCCGTTCTGGCTATGGCCCAAGCCAGCCGCCCTTGCCGAAGAGCTGGGACGGGTCGCCACGCGCCCAGCCGCGAGGCGTGTCGCCGCCAATGCCCGCCGCCTCAAGGCGCGGAAATCACTCTAGAGCAACATGCGGCGGCATGAGCGGCTCGATCGTTGAGGCCTATGACCGCGCCGCGGCGCGCGGCGAGTTGGAGGTCGATCCCGCCCAGCATGAGCTCGCCGAGCGGCTCGATCGTCTCGCCGCCGAGCTTGCGCAATATGAGCCGTCCGGCGGTCTTCTCGGCATGTTGCGGCCCAAAACGCGCCTGCCTCGCGGTCTCTATATTCAAGGCGATGTCGGCCGCGGCAAGACCCTGCTGCTCGACATGTTCTTCGATCGCGCCCGGGTCAGGAAGAAACGGCGGGTGCATTTTCATGCCTTCATGCAGGAGGTCCATGCGGCGATCTTCGCCATTCGCCGGGCCGGTCAGGACCGCGATGGCGATGCGGTGGTCACCACTGCCCGCGACATTGCCGCGGCAGCTCGCCTTCTCTGTTTCGACGAGTTCCAGGTCAACGACATCGCCGATGCGATGATACTCGGTCGCCTGTTCGAGGCGCTGTTCGCGGCCGGCACGGTGATCGTGCTCACCTCGAATGTCCCTCCCGCCGATCTTTATCGGCATGGTCTGAATCGCCAGCTCTTCCTGCCCTTCATCCGGCTGATCGAGGAACGCCTCGAGCTCGTCACGCTGTCGGGCAGCACCGACTACCGCTTGCGGCGCGTCGGCGGCGAGCAGGTCTATTTCTGCCCGCTCGGTGCCGGTGCCGATGCTCGCATGCAGTGGCTGTGGAAGCGCCTGACCGACACCGATCGCGGCGAGCCTGTCACCCTCGCCGTCAAGGGGCGCAACTTCCTCGTGCCGCAGGCCGCCAGGAGGATCGCCCGCTTCGATTTCGCCGATCTCTGCCAGGCCGCCGTCGGCGCTGCCGACTATCTCGCCATCGCGGCCGTGTTCGACACCGTGTTCGTCGAGCAGATACCTGTGCTGCAACCGGCGCAGGTGAACGAGGCCCGCCGCTTCACCACGCTCGTCGACACGCTTTATGACCGCCAGATCCGCCTTGCCGCTTCCGCCGAGTCGCCGCCGGAAGGGATCTATGCCGCGGGCCTCAACACCTTCGAGTTCGCCCGCACCGTCTCCCGCCTCAGGGAGATGATCTCGGCGAGCTATTGGGCGGCGGGCCCGGACCGCGCCCGGGCCGCCATATTGACCTGAGGCGTTTTCGCAGTTCTTTCGCCGCCCTTTTCCTTGCGGGCAGCACCCCGGCACGGTAGAGAGTGGCGCGTTGTTGCACTGCGAAGGACATCGCCATGGCGCGCAAGAAGATCGCCCTCGTGGGCGGCGGGATGATTGGCGGCACGCTTGCCCACCTCGCCGGCCTCAAGGAGCTCGGCGATCTGATCATTTTTGACATCGTCGAGGGCCTTCCCCAGGGCAAGGCGCTCGATATTGCCCAATCCTCGCCGATCGAGGGCTTCGACGCCAAGATCTCTGGCGTCAACCGCTATGACGGCATCGAGGGCGCCGACGTCGTCATCGTCACCGCTGGCGTTCCACGCAAGCCCGGCATGAACCGCGACGATCTCCTGGAGATCAATCTCAAGGTGATGAGCCAGGTCGGCGCCGGAGTGAAGAAATACGCACCCGGTGCCTTCGTCATCTGCATCACCAACCCGCTCGACGTCATGGTCTGGGCGCTGCAAAAATATTCCGGTCTGCCGACCAGCCAGGTCGTCGGCATGGCCGGCGTGCTCGATTCGGCGCGGTTCCGCTACTTCCTGGCCGAGGAGTTCAATGTCTCGGTCGAGGATGTCACGGCCTTCGTTCTTGGTGGCCATGGCGACACCATGGTGCCGCTGCCGCGCTATTCGACGGTCGCCGGCATCCCCCTCCCCGACCTCGTCGCCATGAAATGGACCACCCAGAAGCGCATCGACGAGATCGTCCAGCGCACCCGCGACGGTGGTGCCGAGATCGTCGGCCTGCTCAAGACCGGCTCGGCCTTCTACGCCCCCGCCTCGGCGGCGATCGCCATGGCCGAGAGCTACCTCAAGGACAAGAAGCGGGTGCTGCCCTGCGCCGCTCACCTCAAGGGTGAATATGGCGTCGACAACCTCTATGTCGGCGTGCCGGTCGTCATCGGTGCCGGCGGCGTGGAGCGGATTGTCGAGATCAGGCTCGACAATGACGAGAAGAACCAGTTCAAGAACTCCATCAAAGCGGTCCAAGGGCTGATGGATGCAGCCCGAAAGATCGCGCCCGACCTCGGCTGAGGATCATTGGTATATGGTATACCAGAATTGGCGGAAGGGGAATTCGGTGGTATACCTGCCTTCGTTTGAACATGGGTTCAAGGAGGGCCGCCGATGAACATCCACGAATATCAGGCCAAGGAGCTGCTGCGCCAGTTTGGCGTGCCGACCGGCCGGGGAATGCCCGCTTTCACCGTCGATGAAGCGGTCGCCGCCGCCGAGAAGCTCGGCGGCCCGGTCTGGGTCGTCAAGTCTCAGATCCATGCAGGCGGCCGCGGCAAGGGCGGCGGCGTCAAGGTGGTGAAGAGCCTCGACGATGTCCGGCGCGAGGCCAAGCGCATGCTGGGCATGACCCTCATCACCCCGCAGACCGGTCCTCACGGCAAGACCGTCAACCGCCTCTATATCGAGGAAGGCAGCCCGATCGCCCGCGAGCTCTACCTCTCCTGCCTGGTCGACCGCGCCACCTCGCGCGTCGCCTTCATCGCCTCGACCGAGGGCGGCATGGACATTGAGCAGGTCGCCCATGACACGCCCGACAAGATCGCCACCTTCCGGGTCGATCCGGCCACCGGCTACTTCCCCTATGTCGGCCGCGACATCGCTGCCGCGCTGAAGCTCGAAGGCGACCTGCAGAAGCAATGTGTGGCGATGATCGGCGGGCTCTACAACGCCTTCATCGCCAAGGACATGAGCCTTCTCGAGATCAATCCGCTGGTCGTCGCCGAGGATGGCAAGCTGCTCTGCCTCGACGCCAAGATCAACTTCGACTCCAACGCCGTCTACCGCCACAGGGACGTGCTGGCGATGCGCGACGAGAGCGAAGAGGATGCCAAGGAGATCGAAGCCTCGAAATTCGACCTCTCCTACATCGCGCTCGACGGCAATATCGGCTGCATGGTCAACGGCGCCGGCCTCGCCATGGCGACCATGGATATCATCAAGCTCTATGGCGCCAAGCCGGCCAACTTTCTCGATGTCGGCGGCGGCGCCACCCGCGAGAAGGTCACCGCCGCCTTCAAGATCATCACCTCCGACCCGCAGGTCGAGGGCATCCTCGTCAATATTTTCGGCGGCATCATGCGCTGTGACATCATCGCCGAAGGGGTGATCGCCGCCGTCAAGGAGGTCGGCCTCGAAGTGCCGCTGGTGGTGCGGCTCGAGGGCACCAATGTCGAGCTCGGCAGGAGGATCCTGAACGAATCGGGCCTCAACGTCATCGCCGCCAACGATCTCGACGATGCGGCAAGGAAAGTGGTCGCGGCCGTCAAGGAGGCCGCGTGATGTCGATCCTCGTCAACCGCGAAACCAAGGTCATCTGCCAGGGCATCACCGGCACCCAGGGCACCTTCCACACCGAGCAGGCCATCGCCTATGGCACCCGCATGGTCGGCGGCGTGACGCCCGGCCGCGGCGGCTCGGTCCATCTCGGTCTCCCGGTGTTCAACACCGTCGCCGAAGCCGTGGCGGAGACCGGCGCCGATGCTTCCGCCATCTACGTCCCGCCGCCCTTTGCCGC
>JBKOZY010000472.1:0-3934 GCA_046726135.1 Pseudomonadota bacterium
GGCCGTTGCTGGCAAGGATCTGGCGGAACCGATTCGCGTCGAACTGGCCGTCGGCACCCTGGAAAGCCTTGTTGGAGGAGATCCGCTCGGCGATCATCGCGTCCGAGATTGCCAGCCCGAGATTGGCCGCCTGGGCATCGAGCGATGCCTCCTGGAGCAGCTGGGCGAGCACCTGCCGGTCAAGCCCGATGGCGCGCGCCTGGTCGGGGGTGATCTGGACGCCCTGCTGCTGGCTGAACACCCGGACCTGGCGGTCGAACGCCCGCCGATATTCCTCGCCGGTGATCTTTTTGCTGCCAACGCTCGCCAGCACGTCGCTGGTGCGGCCGCGGAATACGTCGGCGATGCCCCAGATGCCGAAGCTCAGCGCGAGAAGAGCGATAAAGATCTTCGCGATCCAGCTCCCGGCGGAGGAGCGAAGGGCTTCCATCATGGGGTGTCGGTTTCCTCGAATTCGAATAATGGCAGGAAAAATCTTCCGCGCGCGGTGCATATTAGGTATGCCCACGCGGTTCGCAAGTCCATGCGACCGGGTTGGGTTGGACAAAAGGCGTTGTCGGGAAAAGTGGAAATGGCGGGTCCGAAGGCCCTGGTGGCCGGAAATTGGAAGATGAACGGGCTCACCGCCCAGCTCAAGGAGGTGAGGCTGCTCGCCGACATGCTGAAGGGCGTGCGGCTCGGCTGCGACGTCATGGTGTGTCCGCCCGCCCCCCTCATCCGCCCGGTTGTGCAGCTCCTCGGCAGCTCGCGGATCAGGGTGGGAGGCCAGGACTGCCATGCCGCGGCTTCCGGCGCCTTCACTGGCGATATTTCCGCCGAGATGCTCGAAGATGCCGGATGCACGGCAGTGATCGTCGGCCATTCGGAGCGGCGCACCCGGCATTGCGAGACCGATGCCATCGTCCGCGCCAAGGCCGAGGCGGCCCGCCGGGCGGGGCTCACCGCCATCATCTGCATCGGCGAAACCCTGGAGCAGCGCGAATCGGGCCGGACGCTCGAGATCGTTTCCGGGCAGCTTGCCGGCTCTCTGCCGGCAGGTTTCGGCAGTGCCGACACCGTGATCGCCTATGAGCCGGTCTGGGCCATTGGCACCGGCCGCACCCCGACGCTTGGTCAAGTCGAGGAAGTGCATCGGCAGATCAGGCGCGATCTCATTGAAATGGCTGGGGAAGAGCAGGGGAGCGGCATCCGCGTTCTGTATGGCGGCTCGGTCAAGCCGGACAATGCCGCCGAGCTTCTCGATGGTGACAATGTCGATGGCGCCCTGGTCGGCGGCGCCAGCCTCAAAGCCGCCGATTTCATCGGCATCATCAAGGCTTACGCTTGAGGGGAAGGCGCGGTTGCAACGACCCTGCATCCGCGCTACACCGCTCACCCCAACAGAGGCCCTCGGAATCGCACCCGCATGTCAGCCGTCTTGCTGATCATTCATCTTCTGATCGCCATCGCGCTCATCGTGACGGTGCTGCTGCAGCGCTCCGAAGGTGGCGCCCTCGGCATCGGCGGCGGTGGCGCCGGTGCCCTGTTCTCGAGCCGCGGCACCGCCAATGTCCTGACCAGGAGCACCGCCATTTTGGCGGTTGCCTTCTTCATCACCTCGATCACCCTGACCATCCTGGCGCGACAGGGCAGCCATTCCGGGTCGGTGTTCGACCGGGTGCCGCCGAGCGGCACCCAGCAGAACGCGCCGGGTGCGCCGGGGCCGGGCGGCGGCTCGGCGCTGCCGCGTCTGCCCGGGGCGGCGACACCTCAGCAATCGGCGCCGGCTGTCCCCGCTGCCCCGCCGTCAGGGCCGCAGGTGCCGACCAACGATTAGAGCATGATGCTGACAGGTGGGTAGACCTGGCAGCATGCACTAGCTTGTGGAGTCTCGGCTTTTTTGCTTTCGCCCCAGGCCGACTCCCTCTATATCCAAAGTCCCATGGCGCGGTACATCTTCATCACCGGCGGCGTGGTCTCTTCGCTTGGCAAAGGCTTGGCATCCGCAGCACTTGGCGCATTGCTGCAGGCCCGCGGCTATTCCGTGAGGCTGCGAAAGCTCGATCCCTATCTCAACGTCGATCCCGGCACCATGAGCCCGTATCAGCACGGGGAGGTGTTCGTGACCGACGATGGCGCCGAGACCGATCTCGATCTCGGCCATTACGAGCGCTTCACCGGCCGATCGTCCAACCGGCACGACAACATCACCACCGGCCGGCTCTATATGGACATCATCGCCCGCGAGCGGCGTGGCGATTATCTCGGTGCCACCGTGCAGGTGATTCCGCATGTCACCGATGCGATCAAGGAATTCATCCAGTCCGGCAATGACGGCTTCGACTTTGTCCTCGTCGAAATCGGCGGCACGGTCGGCGACATCGAGGGCCTGCCGTTCTTCGAAGCCATCCGCCAGCTCGGCCAGGAGCAGCCGCTCGGCCAGGCGATCTTCATCCATCTGACGCTCGTTCCCTTCATTCCATCGGCTGGTGAGCTCAAGACCAAGCCGACCCAGCATTCGGTGAAGGAGCTGCGCTCGATCGGCATCCAACCGGACATCCTGCTGTGCCGCGCCGACCGCGAGATCCCGCTGAATGAGCGCCGCAAAATTGCGCTGTTCTGCAATGTCCGCCCGTCGGCCGTGATCCAGGCGCTTGACGTTGCCTCGATCTACGACGTGCCCATCGCCTATCACCGCGAAGGTCTCGACGAGGCGGTGCTTGCCGCTTTCGGAATCACCAACCCGACGCGCCCCGATCTGTCGCGCTGGCAGGCGATCTCCGAACGGATATCGAGTCCCGACGGCGAGGTCACCATCGCCGTGGTCGGCAAATATACCGGCCTGCTCGACGCCTACAAATCGCTCAACGAGGCGCTGGTGCACGGCGGCATCGCCAACCGCGTCAAGGTCAATCTCGAATGGATCGAATCGGAGGTGTTCGAGCGGGCCGATCCCGCGCCCTACCTCCAGGGCGTTCACGGCATCCTGGTGCCCGGCGGCTTCGGCGAGCGCGGCTCGGAGGGCAAGATCCGCGCCGCGACCTTTGCCCGCACCCGCCAGGTTCCGTTCTTCGGCATCTGCTTCGGGATGCAGATGGCCTGCATCGAGGCGGCCCGCAACCTCGTCGGCATCGAGAGCGCATCCTCCACCGAATTCGGACCGACCGGCGAGCCGGTCATCGGCCTGATGACCGAATGGATGCGCGGCAACGAACTCGAGCAGCGCCGCGCCGGCGGCGACCTCGGCGGCACCATGCGGCTCGGAGCCTATGAGGCGGTGCTGAAGCCGGGGAGCCGCGTCGCCGATATCTATGGCGACCTGCGAATTTCCGAGCGGCACCGCCATCGCTACGAGGTCAACACCCGCTACCGCGAGCACCTCGAAGCCAAAGGCATCACCTTCTCCGGCATGTCGCCCGACAGCCTGCTGCCCGAGATCATCGAGATCAGCGATCACCCCTGGTACATCGGGGTACAGTTCCACCCCGAGCTCAAGTCGCGGCCCTTCGAGCCCCATCCGCTGTTCCGCAGCTTCGTCGGCGCCGCCATCGACCAGAGCCGCCTGGTTTGATAGGGAATAGGCATTAGGCAGATAGGCAGTCGGCAGTTCTGTGCTCTTCGCCTGCCTATTGCCTACTGCCTATTGCCTTTGTTTTTGCCCCTCATTCGCCGCTCCGGGGCATCTAGCGGCTCTTGCTCTTGTGCTCCGGCAGTGGCTTCCGCTTGGTGTGCGCCAGCTCCTCGAGCTGCTTCTCGGTCATCGAATCGACCATCGACCGCGACGCACCCTTCAGCTCCGATTTCGGCGTCTCGCCTCGTTTGGCCGCCAGAGCCGCACCGGCTGCCTTCTGCTGAGCCTTCGACTTTGCTGGCATCGCGTCCTCCTCATGAATGATGGCGCTCAACGATCGCGCAAAAAGCCGGTTCCACAGCGGGTTGTGCACCACTGTGCCAC
>JBKOZY010000473.1:0-4706 GCA_046726135.1 Pseudomonadota bacterium
GTGTAGGTGTCGCCATGCACCACGCCCCCTCCGAATTTCCGCATGACCTCCTCGCGGCCTGCCACCACGGCGATCGGATGGCCGTTGGCCATCGCCTTGGCGAAAGTGCAGATATCGGCATCGACGCGCGTTGGAACGAACAAGCGAACGCGGCATGGTGACCTCTGAACATTTTGAAAGAGCATTCAATCAACAACTTCATGGATCGATTTTGATTGAATGGTCAATCAGAATGAGCAAATCTGATGGTTGAAGGATCTGCCATGACGGACAATCTCGTCCCCCTCTCGACCGGACCGCGCAAGGCCTCGAAGGAGGTCCGCCGGCAGCAACTGATCGAGGCGACGATCGATACGTTGGCCCGCCGCGGCTATGCCGCCACCACCCTCGCAGACGTCGCCAAGACCGCCGGACTGTCTGGCGGCATCGTCAATTTCCATTTCGAGAGCAAGGAGAAGCTGCTGGTCGAGACCCTGCGCGCCTTGGCCGGCGAGTACCGCACCAATTGGCGCAGCGCTCTGGCCATGGCGGGCAAAAGCTCGGCCGAGCGGCTCGAGGCCATTCTGTCGGCGGATTTCAACGAGGTCGTCTGTACCCAGCGCAAGCTTGCCGCCTGGTGCGCCTTCTGGGCTGAGGCACAGAGCCGCCCGACCTATCTCGACCATTGCAGCGCCAACGACGAGGAATATCAGGAGACCATCACCCGAGTGGTTGGCGAGATCATCGGCGAGGGCCACTACCCCTATGACGCTGCGCGCATCGCTCGCGGGGTCGAAGCCATGATGGAGGGCATCTGGCTCGACATGATGACCATGCAGTCGCCGATCACCCGCGAGGAGGGCATGAAGACCGTGTTTGCCTGCCTCGCCGCGTTCTTTCCCCGACACTTCACCGCGGCAGGCGCCAAGGTGCCTGGATGACAGAAGGCGCCGCGGTTTCGAGCGGCTTCCCCTACGCCCTGCCACCCGAAGCGGCCGCCTGGGCCCGGCGGGTTCGTGCCTTTGTCGACAGCGAGCTTGTGCCTTACGAGGAGCATGCCGAGCTGAACGGCGGCAGGCTGCCGGATGGCGTGGCCGAGCGCCATGAGCGGCTCGCCCTGAAGCTTGGTCTTTCGCGCACCGACGTACCCCGCCAATTCGGCGGCCTTGGCCTGACAATCCTGGCCCAAGTGGCCATCTCCGAGCAGCTCGGCCGCGTCACCAACGCGCTCTCCTGGTGCTTTCCCGAGGCCCAGGCCTGGATGTTCGAGGCATTCGACGCCGACCAGATCGACCGCTACGCCCTGCCCATGACGCGCGGCGAGCGCCATGTCTGCTACGCCATCACCGAGGAGCACGCCGGTTCCGATCCCTCCGAAATTACGACCACCGCCACCCGTGAGGGTGATCACTACCTGCTTTCCGGCGAGAAATGGCACGTCACCAGCTTCAATCTGGCGGACACGGTGATCGTCCAGGCACGGCTCGGCAACGGCCCGAATGCCGGCGCGCATAGCCTGTTCTTCTGCCCGGTAGACGCCGAGGGACTGCACGTCGTCCGCTCGCCGGCCTATGCCCACACCTACAACCACCATCATCCGGTGATTGGATTCGAGCGGGTACGGGTCCCGGTCAAGGATCGCATCGGTGCGGAGGGCGAAGGCATGACCTTCACCCAGGCATGGTTCCGTCGGGAGCGCCTGATGATAGCTGCCCGCTGCTGCGGCGCCGCCGAACGGCTCATCGAGGCAGCTCTCGATTTCGCGCGGAACCGGGTCGTCTCGGGCCAGCCGATCGCCGAATTTCAGTTGATCCAGGCCATGCTCGCCGACAGCGCGCTGGAGCTTCATGCCGCCCGGCTGGTGACCCGCGAGGCGGCCGCCGCCCATGATTGCGGCCTTGACGTGAAGGAGCTCCACGCCCGTTGCGCGCTCGCCAAGCTCAATGCGAGCGAGATGGCTTGGCGGGTCGCCGACCGGGTCGTCCAGATTTTCGGCGGCCGCGGCTATATGCGGGAGAACGTCGCCGAGCGCTTCCTGCGCGAGCTCCGAGTGGACCGGATCTGGGAAGGAACCAGCGAAATCCAGCGCCTGATCATTGCTCGCGGCCTCCTCAAGCGTGGCCTTGGCGGAGTGATCGGCACAAACGATCGTTGAACAAGGGCGAAAAAGCTCTCAAACTTGCGAAGCTGAACAACGCGCAAGAGAGGTGCGTATGAGTGTTCTTGACCGGCGCGCGGCGCTCAAAGCAGGCGGCGCCGCCTTGGCCACTCCGTTTCTGGTGAGATCGGCGCGGGCAGAAGAAACCGTCCATGTCTAAAACTGGACCGACTATATCGGCGAGACGACCCTTGACGATTTCCAGAAGGCCACCGGCATCAAGGTCGTTTACGACACCTATGACTCGACCGAATCCGCCGAGGCCAAGCTGCTGGCCGGCAAGACCGGCTACGACGTGGTCCTCCAGTCCGGCCAGAACTTGCCGCGCTTCGTCGAGGCCGGCGTCTATCAGAAGCTCGACAAGTCGAAGCTGCCCAATTGGAAGAATCTCGATCCCGAGATTCTGAAGATCATCCAAGGCTGGGACCCCGGCAACGACTATGGCGTGCCCTATATGTGGGGCACCGTCGGGATCACCTACAATCTCGACATGGTCAAGGAGCGGCTGGGCGACAAGGCACCGCTCTCCTCGCTCGACATCCTGATGAAGCCTGAATTCGCCTCCAAGCTTGCCGATTGCGGCATCAGCGTTCTTGAAAGTCCGAGCGACGTCATCCCGATGGTGCTGAAATATCTCGGAAAGGATCCCGATACCACCAACCCGGTCGATTTCAACGCCGTGGTCGAGGCGTTCAAGCCAGTCCGGAAATTTATCAAGACCTTCGATTCCTCGAACTATCTGAACGCGCTCCCCAACAAGGAGGTCTGTGTCGTTAACAACTGGTCGGGCGACTATGCCACGGCCAAGAACCGCGCCAAGGAGGCAGGCGTCGAGCTGAACCTCGCCTATTACGTGCCCGACAGCGGCGCGCCAGCCTGGTTCGACCAGTGGTGCATCACGAAGGATGCGCCGCATCCCGACAATGCCTACAAGTTCATCAACTATCTCCTCGACCCCGAAGTCATTGCCAAGTGCTCCAATTTCACCAATTACGCGCACGCCAACATTCCCGGCATGCAGTTCACCGACAAGGCGGTGCTCGACGATCCGGCGGTCTTCCCGACGGCTGAGATCAAAGCCAAGCTGTGGACGCCGAAGTCCCTGTCGAACAAGCTCGAAAGAGCCAGAACCCGGGCTTGGACCAAGATCAAGACCGGGTGACCGCCGATGAGCGACCGCACGCCTCAGCCCTATGTGAGCATCGAGCGCGTGACCAAGCGCTTCGGGGACTTCACGGCAGTCGACGACATCACCCTGACAATCGATCGGGGAGAGCTGTTTGCTCTCCTCGGCGGTTCTGGCTGCGGCAAGACCACGCTCCTGCGCATGCTTGCCGGCTTTGAGCAGCCGACCTCCGGGCGCATCATGATCGATGGCGAGGACATGTCTGGGGTTCCGCCCTATGAGCGCCCCGTCAACATGATGTTCCAGTCATACGCCCTGTTTCCTCATATGCCCGTCGAGCAGAACATCGGCTACGGCCTCAAGCACGAGTCCATGACGGCGGCCGAGCGTCGCGCCCGCGTCGCCGAGATGCTCGATCTGGTGCAGCTCGTGGGGTATGGCGGGCGCAAACCCCATCAGCTGTCTGGCGGTCAGCGCCAGCGGGTGGCGCTGGCGCGTGCCCTTGCCAAGCAACCCAAGATCCTGCTGCTCGACGAGCCCCTCGGCGCGCTCGACAAGAAGCTGCGCGAGGCGACCCAATTCGAATTGATGAACATCCAGCACAAGCTTGGCATCACCTTCATCGTGGTCACCCACGACCAGGAGGAGGCGATGATCCTGGCGAGCCGCATCGCCGTCATGGACCGCGGAAGGATCCGCCAGACCGGCACGCCGACCAATGTCTACGAGTTTCCCTGCTCGCGCTTCGTGGCCGACTTCATCGGCTCGATCAACCAGTTCGAGGGCAGCGTCGAGGACATCGAGCATGGCCTCGCGGTGGTCGATGCGCCGGAGTGCGGCGGCCGCATTGTGGTCCAGACCGTGAATGGCGTCGGCCGCGGCGCTCAGGTTGCCGTTGCGGTCAGGCCCGAGAAGATCCAGATCGAGCGCACCAGGCCCGCCACCAGCGTCAACGCCTTTCGTGGCAAGGTCCTCGACCTCGGCTATTTCGGCAAGGACTCCCTCTACCGTGTCCAGCTCGACTCAGGCGCCATCCTCAGGGTCAATCGCGTCAATGATCGCCGCGTCGGCGAGAGCGAAAGGGTGGCCTGGGAGGACGAGGTCTGGCTGTCCTTCGAGCCGCAAGCGGCCATTCTGTTGACGGAGTAGGCGATGGCCGGAATGGCGGCGTCCGACAGCGTTCCCGCGGCACGGGTGTCCGAGGAGGTGCCGGTTGGCCGCGGCTTCCGCCAATGGCTCGACCGAAAAGCCTGGCGCGACACCATCATCGCAACTCCGTTCCTCTGGCTGCTGCTCTTCTTCCTGCTCCCCTTCCTGATCATTTTCTTGATCAGCCTCGGCCAGGCGACGATTGCCCAGCCACCGGTCGAATTCACGACCGAATGGCCCTATGTCAGCTTGGACAATTATCGGCTCATTGCTTCCGACGCGCTCTATATCGGC
>JBKOZY010000474.1:0-4188 GCA_046726135.1 Pseudomonadota bacterium
ACGAGATCAAGTTCATAGTCTCGTGGGCTCGGAGATGTGTATAAGAGACAGGGGTCGAGCCCGGCGGCGAGCGCGGTTCGCGCCTCTGCAGCCGATTCTCGTGCCCTAGCCAGAGAAGTTCCTGCCCTAGAGGCTGAGCCCAGCCCCATCTCCCGCTGCTTGTCGCCGAAGCGGTAGATGAAGACCCACCGCCTCCCGCCATTGGCGGAGATCGACAGATAGAGATTGCCGCCATCGGAGTGGCGGCCAGGCGCCTCAAGGGTTTCGACCTTGCGCGCCGAAAGCTTGTTGATGCTGCGGGCCATGACCCCGTCCCATATTTCCAATTGCCCTAGCATCTGCCCTAGCAGAAAACGCGGATTGGAACAAATGTGGACGGATCCTTATGCACTGCCACGGAAAGAAAACTGGGAAAAACTGTCGGTTATCCGGACGTGGGAGGACAACGATGGATGATCAAGAACAACAGGATGGCGGAGGGGGAGGGATTCGAACCCCCGGAAGGCTTGCGCCCTCAACGGTTTTCAAGACCGCCGCAATCGACCGCTCTGCCACCCCTCCTGCTGACCAAGACTTACGGCGGCGGGGCCCATGGGTCAACCGGCGACCCGGTTCGCGATCTGGTCGAGATTGGTGCGCGCCAGCGCCCGGATCAGCCCCTGCTGGGCGCTTTCGAGCGGCCGCGAAATCGCCTCCTGGATGCGTGTCCCGACCGGGCAGCAGCTGTCGGCCGGCGGCACATGCAGCTTGAACAGCCCCTTGGCCTCGACCGCCCGGTAGATGCAGGCAAGCGAGATCGCCCTCGGCTCGCGGGCGAGTTCGAAGCCGCCATGCCGCCCCGCCGTCGACTTGACCAGCACCGCCGCCTCGAGCGCCGTCATCAGCCGGCGGATCACCACCGGATTGGTCCCGACGCTGTCGGCGATCATTTTCGAGCAGATGGGTCCATGGCCGCGGCGGTGGGCCAGCACCGTCAGGATATGGAGCGCCACGACGAATTTCGACGACGACAGCATCCGCTACCCTTTTCAACCATCGACTCAATATCGGCCAATCCGCGCCCGGTTCAAGAGGCCGCACGCTTATGAATCCCTTTACCATTCAGGCCCCATCCTCGCCCTTGGGAAAGCCGGGGGAGCGGAGGCTGAAACCATGCATGTCCGGGCGTTCGACATCGCCGTCACCCTCGGCTCGCTCTGCCTCCTCGCCTTCTTCGGCTGGCACGGTTTTCACGGTCCCCGCAGCTTCGCCAACCAGGCCTTGATCGAGGCCGAGGTGGCGCGCCTCGAGGGAGAGCTCGCGAAGGTTTCGGCCGAGCGTGCCGCCAGGGATGCCAGGGTGGCGCTGCTCAGGCCGGAATCGATCGATCCCGACCTTCTGGACGAGATGGCCCGCCGGTCGCTCGGCTATGTCAAGGAGGGCGAGATCGTGCTTGAGATTGCTCCCGCAAGGGCCAAATAATCCTAGAGCATGCTTTGTCTCGCCTGTTGCCGTATCGCTTCTTCCCGGGCACGATGGTGAAGGTGGCATCGCTCTTGAGAGGATCAATGGCCAAACGCGCCCAAGCCAGCCAGGCGGCGGCTGACGACTCCCACATCGCCGACTTTACCAAGGAACAGGAGCTTGCCGCCTATCGCAGCATGCTGCTGATCCGCCGTTTCGAGGAGAAGGCCGGCCAGCTCTATGGCATGGGCCATATCGGCGGCTTCTGCCATCTCTATATCGGCCAGGAGGCGGTGGTCGTCGGCATGCAGATGGCGCTGAAGGACGGCGACCAGGTGATCACCTCCTATCGCGACCACGGACACATGCTGGCCTGCGGCATGGACCCGAAAGGCGTCATGGCCGAGCTGACCGGCCGGCGCCACGGCTATTCCAAGGGCAAGGGCGGCTCGATGCACATGTTCAGCCGCGAGAAGAGCTTCTATGGCGGCCACGGCATCGTCGGCGCCCAGGTGCCGCTCGGCGCCGGCCTCGCCTTTGCCGACCGTTATCGCGGCAATGACCTGGTGTGCCTCACCTATTTCGGCGAGGGCGCCGCCAATCAGGGCCAGGTCTACGAGACCTTCAACATGGCGGCGCTGTGGAAGCTGCCGGTGGTGTTCGTCATCGAGAACAACCGCTACGCCATGGGCACGGCGGTGACCCGCTCGCATGCCCGCGCCGAGGAGCTGTTCGCCCGCGGCGCCGCTTTCGGCATTCCCGGCGAGCAGGTGGACGGGATGGATGTGCGGGCGGTGAAGAAGGCCGCCGACAAGGCGGTGCGCCACGGCCGCACCGGCCAGGGACCGTTCATCCTCGAGATGCTCACCTATCGCTACCGCGGCCACTCCATGTCGGACCCCGCCAAATACCGCTCCCGGGAGGAGGTCCAGAAGATGCGCGAGGAGCATGACCCGATCGAGCAGGTCAAGGCGCGTTTGCTGGCGAGAGGGTTTGCCGACGAGCAGGAGCTGAAGGGCATCGACGCCGAGATCCGCCAGCGTATTGCCGATGCCGCGGACTTTGCCTTGTCCGATCCCGAGCCGGATGTGTCCGAGCTCTGGACCGATGTGTATGTGGCGACGTGAGGGAGGAGACATGCCGGAGATACTGATGCCCGCGCTGTCGCCGACCATGGAGGAGGGCAAGCTCGCCAAATGGCTGAAGAACGTCGGTGACGATGTCCATTCCGGCGATGTCATTGCCGAGATCGAGACCGACAAGGCGACCATGGAGGTCGAGGCGGTCGACGAGGGTAAGCTGTCGCAGATCCTCGTTCCCGAGGGCACCGAAGGGGTGAAGGTCAACACCCCGATCGCCGTCATCGCCGGCGACGGCGAGGCTCCCGAACCGGTCGCCCGCACCAAGGAGGAGCCGCCGCCGGCCAAGGACCGGGTGAAGCCGCCCGCTGGTGCGCCGCCCGCGGTATCGGCACCGGCCGTCGTCGCCGCGCCGCAGCCGGTTCCCGCTGCCGATCTCGACGTGCCGGCAGGCACCGAGCTCGTTCCCATGACGGTGCGCGAGGCCTTGCGCGAGGCGATGGCCGAGGAGATGCGGCGCGACCCGTCGGTCTTCCTGATCGGCGAGGAGGTCGGCCAGTATCAGGGCGCCTACAAGATCAGCCAGGGCCTGCTCGACGAGTTCGGCGACCAGCGGGTGGTCGACACGCCGATCACCGAATATGGCTTCACCGGCCTCGCCGTCGGCGCCGCCTTTGCCGGACTGCGCCCCATCGTCGAATTCATGACCTTCAACTTCTCCCTCCAGGCGATCGACCACATCATCAATTCCGCCGCCAAGACGCTCTATATGTCCGGCGGCCAGATGGGAGCACCGATGGTGTTCCGCGGCCCCAATGGCGCCGCCGCACGGGTCGCCGCCCAGCACAGCCAGGACTTCTCCGCCTGGTACAGCCAGATCCCCGGACTCAAGGTCATCCAGCCCTACACAGCGGCCGACGCCAAGGGCCTGCTCAAATCCGCGATCCGCGACCCCAACCCGGTCATCTTCCTCGAGAACGAGATCCTCTACGGCCGCACCTTCGACGTGCCGAAGATCGACGATTGGCTGGTGCCGATCGGCAAGGCGCGCATCGCCAGGCCCGGCCGCCATGTCACCATCGTTTCCTTCGGCATCGCCATGACCTATGCGCTCGGCGCTGCCGACAAGCTCGCCGAGGAAGGCATCGAGGCCGAGGTCGTCGACCTTCGCACGCTTCGCCCGATGGACGTCGCGACCGTCGTCGAGAGCGTCAAGAAGACCAATCGCTGTGTCACTGTCGAGGAGGGCTGGCCGGTCTGCTCGATCGGCTCGGAGATCTCCGCCCAGCTGATGACCCATGCGTTCGACTGGCTCGATGCGCCGGTGACCCGGGTGACCGGCAAGGACGTGCCGATGCCCTATGCGGCCAATCTCGAAAAGCTCGCCTTGCCGCATGTCGAGGATGTCGTCGCCGCGGCCAAGGCCGTGCTCTATCGCTGATCCCGGCAAGGACCGACAGGAACGAACAGACGATGCCGACGCCCATTCTGATGCCCGCACTGTCGCCGACCATGGAGAAGGGCAAGCTCGCCAAATGGCTGAAGCAAGAGGGCGACGAGGTGCGCTCCGGCGACATCATCGCCGAGATCGAGACCGACAAGGCGACTATGGAGGTCGAGGCTGTGGACGAGGGGACCATCGGCGAGATCCTGGTGCCGGAGGGCG
>JBKOZY010000475.1:0-5690 GCA_046726135.1 Pseudomonadota bacterium
CCTCCATCATCCTGAAATGGCTTCAGGAGACCTATGGCTGCGAGGTCGTGACCTTCACCGCCGATCTCGGCCAGGGCGAGGAGTTGGAGCCGGCCCGCCGCAAGGCCGAGATCATGGGCATCCGCCAGATCTTCATCGAGGATCTCCGCGAGGAGTTCATCCGCGATTTCGTCTTTCCGATGTTCCGCGCCAATGCGCTTTATGAAGGCGTCTACCTTCTCGGCACCTCGATCGCCCGGCCGCTGATCGCCAAGCGCCTGGTCGAGATCGCCGGCGCGACCGGCGCCGACGCGATCGCCCATGGCGCCACCGGCAAGGGCAATGACCAGGTCCGCTTCGAGCTCACCGCCTATGCCTTGAACCCGTCGATCAAGGTCATCGCCCCGTGGCGCGAATGGGCTTTCAAGTCGCGCACCGACCTCATCGACTTCGCCGAGAAGCACCAGATCCCGGTGCCCAAGGACAAGCGCGGCGAGGCGCCCTTCTCGGTCGATGCCAACCTCCTCCATTCATCCTCGGAAGGAAAAGTCCTGGAGGATCCATGGGCGGAGCCGCCGCCTTACGTCTATCAGCGCACCATCGCCCCCGAGGACGCCCCCGACAGGGCCAGCTATATCGAGCTCGAGTTCGAGCGTGGCGACCCCGTCGCGCTGGATGGCAAGGCCTTGAGCCCCGCCCGCCTCTTCACCGCCCTCAACGAGCTCGGCCGCGACAATGGCATCGGCCGCATCGACCTCGTCGAGAACCGCTTCGTCGGCATGAAGTCGCGCGGCGTCTATGAGACCCCGGGCGGCACCATCCTCCATGCCGCCCACCGCGCCATCGAATCCCTGACGCTCGACCGCGAGGCTGCCCATCTCAAGGACCAGCTGATGCCGCGCTATGCCGAGCTCGTCTATTACGGCTTCTGGTTCTCGCCCGAGCGCGAGATGCTGCAGGCCTTGATCGACAAGAGCCAGGAGCGGGTCGAGGGCACCGTCCGCCTCAAGCTCTACAAGGGCAACGTCATGGTTGCCGGCCGCAAGTCGCCGCAGTCGCTCTATTCCGACGCCCTCGTCACCTTCGAGGACGATCGCGGTGCCTATGACCAGAAGGACGCCCAGGGCTTCATCCGCCTCAATGCGCTGCGGCTCAGGACCTTGGCAGCCCGCCGTCTGAAGTCCAAGTGATGAACCTCCGCAACATCGCCATCATCGCTCATGTCGATCACGGCAAGACCACGCTGATCGACCGCCTGCTCGCCCAATCCGGCGCCTTCCGCGAGAATCAGCGGGTGGCCGAGCGTGCCATGGACTCCAACGATCTCGAGCGCGAGCGCGGCATCACCATCCTCGCCAAGGTCACCTCGATCGTCTGGAGGGGTTCGCGCATCAACATCGTCGACACGCCGGGTCATGCCGATTTCGGCGGCGAGGTCGAACGCATCCTCAACATGGTCGATGGCGCGGTGCTGCTGGTCGATGCCGCCGAAGGCCCGATGCCCCAGACCAAATTCGTGCTGCAGAAGGCGCTCAAGATCGGCCTTAAGCCCATCGTCGCCGTCAACAAGATCGACAAGCATGACGAGCGCCATGTCGAGGTGGTGAACGAGATCTTCGACCTCTTCGCCGCCCTCGATGCCACCGACGAGCAGCTCGACTTCCCCATCCTTTACGGCTCGGCCAAGCTCGGCTGGATGGCGGAATCGCCATCCGGCCCCAAGACCGACATGGCCCCGCTCTTCGATCTCGTGCTGCGCCATGTCCCGCCGCCGGCCATCGAGCCGCCGCCCTTCCGCATGCTCGCCACCACCATCGAGGCCAATCCCTATCTCGGCCGGGTGCTGACCGGGCGCATCCGCTCGGGGTCCATCCGCGCCAATCAGCCGGTCAAGGTCCTGTCGCGCGACGGCAAGCTCGTGGAGCAGGGCCGGATCTCCAAGGTCCTGGCGTTCCGCGGCCTCGAGCGCCAGCCCATCGAGGAGGGCTCGGCCGGCGACATCGTCGCCATTTCCGGGCTCGCCAGTGCCACCGTCGCCGACACCATCGCCGCTCCCGAGGTCATGACCCCGATCGCTGCCCAGCCGATCGATCCGCCGACCCTTGCCATGCATTTCCGCATCAATGACGGGCCCTTTGCCGGCCAGGAAGGCGACAAGGTCCAGAGCCGCGTCATCCGCGAGCGCCTCTTTCGCGAGGCCGAAGGCAATGTCGCGCTGCGCATCCGCGACCTCCCCGGCGAGGCCGACACTTTCGAGGTCTCCGGCCGCGGCGAGCTGCAGCTGGCGATCCTGATCGAGACCATGCGTCGCGAGGGCTTCGAGCTCACCGTCGGCCGCCCCCGCGTCGTCATGCGCACCGACGAGTCGACCGGCGATCGGCTCGAGCCGATCGAGGAAGTGATCATCGACGTCGACGAGGAGTTCACCGGCGCCGTCGTCCAGAAGCTGTCGGAGCGCCGGGCCGAGCTTAAGGACATGCGCCCCTCCGGCACCGGCCGCCAGCGGCTCCTCTTCCATGCCCCGACCCGCGGCCTCATCGGCTACCATGGCGAGCTGATGACCGACAGCCGCGGCACCGCCGTGATGAACCGGCTGTTCCACCTCTACGGCCCCCATGTCGGCGAGATCCCGTCGCGCCACACCGGCGTGCTGCTCGCCAATGCCGATGGCGAGGCGGTGGCCTATGCGCTCTACAATCTCCAGGACCGCGGTCCGATGTTCATCGACCCCGGCACCCGCGTCTATCAGGGCATGATCGTCGGCGAGCACACCCGCGGCAACGATCTCGAGCTCAATGTGCTCAAGGGCAAGAAGCTGACCAACATCCGCGCCGCCGGCAAGGACGACAACGTCCTGCTGACCCCGCCCATTCGCATGACCTTGGAGAAGGCACTCGCCTATATCCAGGACGACGAGCTGGTGGAGGTGACGCCCAAATCGATCCGCCTGCGCAAGGCGATCCTCGACCCGAACGACCGCAAGCGCGCCGAACGGGGCCAAGGAGGCAGTAGGCAATAGGCAGTAGGCAGTAGGCAGTAGGCAGTAGGCAGTAGGCAGTGGAGAAGAGCACGGCTCACTGCCTAATGCCTAATGCCAACTGCCTCTGTTTCACATCGCCGGCACCTCGAGGCCACGCGCCAGGCGCGCCGCTTTGACCGTGTTGGCTAGGAGGCACGCGATCGTCATCGGGCCGACGCCGCCCGGGACCGGCGTGATATGGCCGGCCACCCTGGCGCAGTCTTCATAGTCGCAGTCGCCGACAATGCGCCCCTTGCCGTTCTCCTCGATGCGGTTGATGCCGACGTCGATCACCGTCGCACCCGGTTTCAGCCAGTCGCCCTTGACGAGGCGCGGCTTGCCGACCGCCGCGATCACCAGATCGGCCCGCCGGCACACTGCGCGGAGATCGCGAGTCCGCGAATGGGCGATGGTGATCGTGGCATTCTCCTGCAGCAGCAGCTGCGCCACCGGCTTGCCGACGATGTTCGACCGCCCGATCACCACCGCTTCGAGCCCGTCGAGCTTGCCGAGCACGGTCTTGGCCAGGATGAGGCAACCAACCGGGGTGCAGGGCACCAAGGCATCCTGCCCCGTCGCCAACCGCCCGGCATTGATCACGTGAAACCCGTCGACATCCTTGTCGGGATTAACGGAATTGATAACCTTCTCGCTGCCGATCTGCTTGGGCAGCGGCAGCTGGATGAGAATGCCGTCGACCTCGGGGTCGCTGTTGAGCCGGTTCACCAGCGCCAGGAGTTCGGCCTCGCTGGCCGTCGCCGGCAGCCGGTGCTCGAAGCTCCTCATCCCGACTTCGGTGGTCTGCCGCGCCTTGTTGGCGACATAGACCCGGCTCGCCGGATTGTCCCCGACCAGCACCACCGCAAGACCCGGGATGAAGCCATGATCGGCCTTGAGCTGCTCGACCGCCCCTTGCACCCGCCGCCGCAGATCCGCGGCAATGGCCTTGCCATCGATCACCCTTGCCATGGTCACTGATGTGCTCTCCCCGACCTTTACAGCAGCGGCCGTGTCCAGGTGGCGACCGCGATCGACAGAAACTGCAGGAACACGAGCAGCAGAAGCGGCGACAGGTCGATGCCGCCGAGATCGGGCAGCACCCGCCGGATCGGCGCCAGCGCCGGCTCGGTCAGGCGTTGCAGCGCATAGCGGATCTGCCGCACGAAGTTGTTGTTCCGGTCGAGAACGCCGAAATATGACAAAAGCTCGACGACGACCGCGATAATGACGATCCAAATATAGATGTCGATCAGCGTCAGGATCAGCCAGACGATCGGTCCCATGCGCGCTCCCTGTGCGATTGGCGAGGTGTAGCGGCCATGCTTGAGCCGCGCAACCCTGAACGGCGACACTTGCTTGACGGACCTGCCATCCCGGCCCTAGATAACCGCCACCTCGAAGCAAGGGGCAGTAGCTCAGTTGGGAGAGCGCGGCGTTCGCAATGCCGAGGTCAGGGGTTCGATCCCCCTCTGCTCCACCATTTCCTCCCTAAGCCGGTGAATCCGCTGATCTTCTCACGCCGTCTTTTTCGACCGAAGGCGGCGCGAGTCGATAGAAGCGGAAGCCGCCGCCTCCCTTCCAGCCGACGATCTCGGTGATGCCGCCAGCGTCCTCGCCATCGATCACTTTCGTCAGACGCGGGATGATGTGGGTATGACAGTGCTCGCCGACCTCCACCATGATCCAGCGGCGCCCCATTTTGTGGGCGACGGCGCCGGTCGTCCCCGAGCCGGCAAAGGCATCGACGACGAGATCGCCCGGGTTGGACGCGATCTCCAGCACCTTTCTGATCAGCCGTTCCGGCTTCGGCGTCGGAAAGTCGGGGAGCCTCAAGGCGCGAAGCTCGCGCACCCCTTGCTGGTTGAGGCCGAAGTCCTCGCCATTCGCCCATAGCGTTGTCGGCACAATGCTGTCTTGCGACTCGCTGAGAAACAGCTTCAGTCGCGGAGCGCGGTTGCCATGCGGTCCCCACCAGATTCGCCCGTCGCGCTCGAGTGCGGCAAAGCCTTGCGGGTTCCTGCTCCAGCATCGGTTGGGCGGCGGCATGAACGATCTGCCGCTCGGCGACACCGCTTCGAAGATGTTCTCCGAGACGCCGGTCCGCGCATAGTGCCGGCCGCGGGCGCCGCCGACGAGGCTGATCGTCATCGTCACCGACTGCCACGGCCCGCGCGGGTCGCCGTCGGGATTGCTGTAGCGATTCTCCTGCCGATCGGTCCGGCCGAACTTGTTGGGCGAAAATCGCTCCCGGTCCTTCGCATAGACCAGGATATGTTCATGCGCCGTAGAGAAGAATTGGGCGTTGCTTCTCACCGCATATGATTTGTTCCAGACGATATTCGCCACGAAGTTCCGACGCCCGAAAGTTTCGTCCATCAGCACCCGACAATAATGGGCCTCGTTGTCGTCGAGCTGCACCCAGCACGAGCCTGCGGGCGCAAGCAGGCTTCGCAGCACGTCCAGGCGATCGCGCATCATGCCGAGCCACTGTGCGTGCTCCCGGCCGTCCTCGAATTGCGCGAAGGTGCTCCCGGTATTGTAGGGGGGATCGACATAGACGCATTTCACCTGTTCGGCGAATTCTGGCTCGAGCGCCTTCAACGCCGCAAGATTGTCGCCAAAGATGAGCCGGTTATCGAGCCGATCTGAATCGCGCTCGTCGCGCGCTGCGCGATGCGAGCCGCCGGCACTC
>JBKOZY010000476.1:0-5055 GCA_046726135.1 Pseudomonadota bacterium
GCTGCAATATCAGGCCTTTATCGATGCGCTGCTCACCGGCGAACAAGCAGCGATGCGGGATTTCGAGAAGGACACGCCCTATTTCGACGGCTGCCTGCCGATCGAGGTCATGGCGGAGCGCGGGGCGGAGACGCTTCGGCATGGACCGATGAAGCCGCGCGGGCTCACCAATGCTCATTCCCCCGACGTCAAGCCCTATGCGGTCGTCCAGCTCCGGCAGGACAATGCCATCGGCACGCTCTACAACATGGTGGGCTTCCAGACCAAACTGAAGCATGGCGAGCAGGTGCGGATCTTTCGGACCATTCCGGGCCTTGGCAATGCCGAGTTCGCACGGCTTGGCGGGCTCCACCGCAACACCTTCCTCGACAGCCCGCGGCTGATTGACCAAGAGCTCAGAATGCGGGAACTGCCGCGGCTGCGCTTTGCCGGCCAGATCACCGGCGTCGAGGGTTATGTCGAAAGCGCCGCCACCGGGCTGATCGCTGGGCGGCTGGCGGCGGCGCAAGCCCTCGGGCGGCCGTTCCGTGCGCCGCCGGCCACCACGGCGCACGGCGCGTTGATCAACCACATCACGGGTGGTCACATTGCCATGACCGATGGTGCAAGCCGCTCATCGTTCCAGCCGATGAACGTCAATTTCGGCTTGTTCCCGCCGGTCACCCTCCCCCGCGACAGCACCGGCAAGCGGCTGCGCGGCGCGGCCAAGCAGGAGGCGCGCAAGCGGGCCTATACCGGGCGCGCGCTCAGCGAGTTCCGTTCCTGGCTAGAAACGCTCGGCCCATGAGGCCCTGAGCAGCCTCAATTGGCGCCAAACCTGCGGCACCGTCGCCCCCTTGTTCAGCACCGCGGCGCCGATCCGGGCGAGCTTTTTCAGATAGGTCTCGGCAAGGCTCGCCGGCAGGAAAGCCGGCAGCGCCGCCACCGGGACCTCCGTCTGCGCAGCACGGGCTTCGCCGAGGCGGCTCTCGGCCACATGACGGAGCTCGGCGAGCAGCACCGCCATGGCAGCATCGGCGCGGCCCGCCAGCACATGCGCCGGTGTCAGCCCGCGACGGGCCAGCAAGTCGAGCGGGATGTAGCACTGGCCGCGGGAGCGATGTTGCGGCAAGGATCGCATGAGGCCGGCAATTCCGACCGCCACGCCGGCATAGCCGGAGACGCTCGGGGTCCGCAGCGCCTCCTCGCCGGCGAGCACCAGGGCGGCGAGCTGGATCAATGCCGACGATGTCTCGCCGAGATAGCCCTCGAGGTCGGTCATCGACGGCATCGGATCATCATAGAGATCGAATTTCCGCGCCTCGATCATGTTGCGAAAGGCATGGAGCGGCAGATCGCCGGCCTCGATGGCGCGCGCCAGCAGCTGCAGGACGGGATGGTCGGGCGTCTCGCCGGTATAGATGCCAGTGACCGCGTCCTCCCACCATTGCAGGCGGATCTCGCCGAGCATGGGCTCGCGAACGAGGCCGCGAATACGCGCGAGCTCGACGTTGAAGGCAAAGAGGGCATGGATCAGCGGCCGGCGCTCCTCCGGCACGAACAGGGCGGTCAGCCAGCGGTCCTTGTCCTCGCTGCGCACGAGCTCGTCGCAATGCTGTGCCGCATGATCGAGCGCCATCGCCATGATCAGATGGCGATGAGTGCGGCGGCAACGGCGCGGCCTTCGGCGAGCAGCACATTGTAGGTTCTGGCAGCAGCGCCCGTGTCCATTGCCTCGAGCGTGATCGCGCGCATGGCAAAGGCGCGCCGGATGTCGGCCGAAGGAAAGACCTGCATCGCGCCGGTGCCGAACAGCATGAGGCCGATGGTTGCCTGCTCGGCAAAGGCCAGCGCGAAACTGTCGGTCTCGATCTCGGCCATGGATGCCGGCGGCCAGGCGTGCATGCCGGAGGGAAGGATCAACAGCGAGCCGCGATGCGACATGCCGGCAAAGCGGAAGCCGCCATCGCCATAGGCGTCGATCGGCGCCCGGCCGGGATAGAAGCTCCTCCCCGACCGTTCCGTCATGGCAACCTCCCAGCTGTCAGGGTCGGGCCGCCTCGGGGGTGGCGGTGGTCTTGGCTCGGTCGGTCTGCCCGCCGGTGCTGACCCCGGTGAAGATCAGGAACGGCGCGGCGATATAGATCGATGAGTAGGTGCCGACGATGACGCCCCAGATCATGGTGAAGGTGAAGCCGCGGATCACCTCGCCGCCGAAGAAATAAAGCGACAGGAGCGCCAGCAGCACCGACAGCGAAGTCATGATGGTGCGCGGCAGCGTCTCGTTCAGCGACAGGTCGATGAGATCGGGCAGCGGCAATTGCTTGTAGCGCCGCAGGTTCTCGCGCACCCGGTCATAGACCACGACGGTGTCGTTCAAGGAATAGCCGACGATGGTCAGGATGGCGGCAATGATGGAGAGGTCGAAGTCGAGCTGCAGCACGACGAACAGGCCGATCGTCAGGGCCACGTCATGCACCAGCGATGCCGCCGCTCCGACGGCGAACTGCCATTCGAAGCGGAACCATAGATAAATCATCACCAGAAGGATTGCGACGACGACGGCGATGACGCCGCCACGCGCGAGTTCGCCCGAGACCTTGGGACCGACCGTCTCGATGCGGCGATAGTCGATGCCGGGGCCAAGTGCCTGGCGCACCTTCTCGACGGCAGCCTGCTGCGCCTTCTCGTCATTCTGGGTGGGCAGGCGGATCAGCACGTCGGTCGGCGCGCCGAATTCCTGCAGCTCGACGCCGCTGCCGAGCTCGAGCGCGCCGAGCTGATCGCGAAGCACGGAAAGGTCGGCCGGGGCGGCCGTCCTGATTTCGATCAGGGTGCCGCCACGGAAGTCGATGCCGAGATTAACCCCAATGGCGAAGTAGATAATGATGGTGACGACGATGAGGATCGACGAGCCGATGAAGCCGTAGCGCGCGGCCCGCATGAAATGGATGCCGGCGCTCTCCGGAATGAAGCGAATGGGCTTAAACTTCATGCATCAGCTCCCCGGTCACAGCGGCACGACCTTGGGCCGCGCGTTGCGGACCCAAGTGGCGACAATGAGCCTCGTCAAGGTGAACGCCGTGAAGATGGTGGTCAGGATGCCGAGCACGAGGGTGACGGCAAAGCCGCGGATCGGTCCCGACCCCAGGCCGAACAGGACCACGCCAGCAATCAGCGTGGTGACGTTGGAATCGAAGATGGTCCCGAACGCCATGCGGAAGCCGGTCTCGATCGAGCCGATGACCGAACGGCCAAGCTTCATCTCCTCGCGTATTCGCTCATAGACGAGCACGTTGGAATCCACCGCCATGCCCATGCCGAGCACCAGGCCGGCGATGCCTGGCAAGCTCAGGGTGATGCCGAAGAACGACATGATGCCGAGGATCATGATCGTATGGGCCACCAGCGCGATCACCGCAAAGATGCCGAACAGCCCGTAGCAGAGCACCATGAACAGCAGCACGGTGATCAGGCCGATGATCGAGGCAATGATGCCGGCACGGATGGAGTCCGAGCCGAGCGAGGGACCGACTGAGCGCTCCTCGACCACGCTCAGCCTGGCCGGCAACGCACCGGAGCGCAGAACGATGGAGAGATCGCTTGCCTCCTGGGTGGTGAAGCGCCCCGAGATCTGGCCGGAGCCGCCGAGAATGGGCTCGTTGATCCGCGGGGCGGAGACGACCTTGTTGTCGAGCACGATGGCGAAGGGGCGTCCGACATTGTCGCGGGTGAGCTGGCCGAATTTGAGCGCGCCCTGCTGGTTGAAGCGGAAGCTGACGATCGGCTCGTTGGTGCGGTTGTCGAAGGCCGGCTGGGCATCGTTCAGGTCCTCGCCATCGACGGTGGCGCGGCTCGAGGTCTGCACCCAGTAGATCTGGTTGGGCTGCTTCTGGTCCGGCAAGGCCTCGCAATCGGCAGGCGGACGCTCGGTGGCGCTGGTCGGCTGGCTGTCGCAGAGCAGGCGGAACTGCAGCTTGGCGGTCTGGCCGAGGAGATCCTTGAGGCGACCCGGGTCCTGCAGGCCTGGAACCTGGACGAGAATGCGGTCGACCCCCTGGCGCTGAATGATCGGCTCGGTGGTGCCCAGCGCATTGATGCGCTTGCCGACAATGTCGAGCGACTGCTCGATGGCACGGCCAATCCGGTATTCGAGACCGGCCGGAGTGAAGGTGAAGATGATCTGATCGCCGTCCTGACGGATTTCATACTGCCTGGTCGTGCCGCCGCTGCCGAAAAGCCCGGTATTGAGGGGCTGCTGGAGCTTCCGCAACTCGGTCATTGCGGCATCCATCCGGGATGGATCGGTAATGCGGACCGACACGGAATCGCCCGACCGCCCGAGACCCGAATAGGGGATCTTCTGGGTGCGCAACGCCTGGCGGATGTCGCCGATGAGCTGCTTGGCGTACTGGTCCTTCAAGGTCGCCTGATCCACTTCGAGCAGCACATGGCTGCCGCCCTGAAGGTCGAGGCCGAGCACCACCGGGCCGTTGAACAGCGGCAGCATGGATCGAACGCTGGCGGGAAGGACGTTGGGCAGCGCAAGATAGAAGCTCAAAGCAACAGCGGCGAGGGTAGCGATCAATTTCGTCTTGCTGAAAAAAAGCATTGCCGCCTATCCCGAAATGGTTCTGGGCGAGGAAATTCCCGGCTGCCTCATTTGGTCAGCGCCTCCTCCTTGACCGGCTCGCCACGGGCGCGCACCTCGGAGATCGACGATTTCAACACCCGGATGCGGACGTTCTCGGCTATTTCCAGAGTAATTTCATTATCATCCAGCACTTTGTGGACCTTGCCGACAATGCCACCGCCGGTCACCACCGTGTCGCCGCGCCGGACGTTCTTGACCAGCTCCTGGTGCTCCTTCAGCCGCTTCTGCTGGGGGCGGATGAGCAGGAACCAGAACACACCCATGATCATCACCAGCGGCAGAATCATCGAGATGATGTCGCCGCCTGGCGTTCCGCCGGCAGCCTGGGCGTAGGCAGGAGAAATGAACATCTAGAGAAATCTCCGGAATAGCGGCATTACCTTGGGGCAGTGCCTTACGCCGACCGGCTCGACCCAAGCCGT
>JBKOZY010000477.1:0-3852 GCA_046726135.1 Pseudomonadota bacterium
AGCTGGCCCAGTAAGTGGGCCCGATCTTTGGATTGTCCTTCTCTGGCCGGAGGCCCTGCGGCTACTTACGCGCTGAGAGCCCCTTTTCATGCTGATGGGACGAGGAAGTTGGAACGGGGGATACCCAGTAGCCGTTGAGCGTTTATCCTGACCAATACCCCGCTGAAATGGAGGCCATCGATGAATTGGGAACGCGTGGAAGGCAACTGGAAGGACTTCCAAGGCAAGGTGCTTCAGCAATGGAGCAAGCTGACGAATGACGACCTAAACCAGGTCAAGGGGCGGCGCGATGTGCTGCTCGGGAAGCTGCAGGAGCGCTACGGCATCGCCCGGGAAGCTGCCGAGCGGCAGATCGAGGATTGGATGCGCAATGTCGGCGAGCAGGCGGGCGCCGGCTTGCGGGGGGCCGAGAGCTTCCAGGGTGCCTATGAACACTGGTTCGAGCGCATGATGGATGTGCAGCGCCAGTCGATCGAATTGATGTCGGAACGCATGCGCAAGGCGATGGAGCTGCCGGCGCGCTTTGCCGAGTGCCGCAATCCGGCCGACCTCGCCAAGTTCCAGGCGGAGTTCGCCAGCACCATGGTGTCGGACTATTTCGAGGCAGCGCGCAGAATGCTGACCGTGCTGACCGACGCCACCCAGGAATTCGCACAGGAGCAGACCGGGGCGGTCGAGCAGCAGGTGCGCAAGCTCAAACCGCGCTCCTCCACCCATTGAGCGGCCGCTCTCAGCCGAGCGACTGCGCCAGGGCGGCAAAGCTTGCAAGCGTGAGTTGGTCGAGCCCGTCGTCGACCGGAGTCGGCTGCGAGGATTGCTTGACCACGACCATGGCGGCGACCGGGTCGACATAGATCCATTGGCCGTGAATGCCGATGGCGCAGAAAGCGTCATGACCATTGCCGGTCTGGTACCACTGGCTGCGGTACCGGCCGGCAGGCAGCAAATTGACCAGATCGCCATCGAGCCAGGCTTGCCGGCTGCCGGCGGTGCGAATGTCGTCGATCCAGGAGCCGGGAATGATCGGGCGGCCGCGCCCAACCCCGCGGTTGCGCATCATCTCGCCGAACAGCGCCAGGTCGGCGATGGTGGCGCAAATGCCGCCGGCGGCCCGCGCCGCCCCGAGCCGGTCGACGGTGATCTCGGCATCGCCAGCGCCGAGCGGTTGCCAGATCCGCTCGGAAAGAAGGCGGGCGAAGGGCCGGCGTGCCGCGCGCTCCAGGATCCAGCCAAGAAGATCCGAATTGGGCGATTGATAGGCGAAGCGCTGGCCGTGTGGTCGGCTCAGCCGGCGGAGCTCGAGCAGGAAGCGCTTGAGATCGGTCGGCTTGGGCGACGGGTTCCAGCCAGTCGCCATGCGGTAGCGGGCGAAGACGCCGGTCTGGTCGAGGTAGTTTTCCTCGAAGTCGAGGCTCACCGTCATATCGAGGACATGGCGGACCGTGGCATCGCCATAGGCCGAGCCTTCGACCTCGGGAACATAGGTTCGAACCGGCGCCTCGACATCGAGGAGTCCGTCGGCGACCAGGCAGCCGGCGACCGCCCCGGTCAGCGACTTGCTCACCGAGAAGAGAATATGCGGCTCGCGCGCGGCATCGGCATGGGCGTACCATTCATAGATGACCGTGCCCTGCTTGACGACCATGAGCGCGTCGGTGAAGGTCAGATGGATCACCTCCTGCAACGGCAGTGTCCGACCGTCGGACGCGACGACCTCAAGAGTCGCGGCTTCGACGGTGCGGCGCGGCAGTCGGATCGGTTGCCGCGCTCCCGCTACCCTGGCGGTCGGAACGATCTCGCGGACATGGTTGAACGCCCAGCGATTGTTCGGCGGCTCGCGCCAATTGCCAAGATGGGTGTCGGCTCGAGTCATGGATGACCTCCTGTCATTATGTCAGGGGACGTTCCAGCGGCGGGGCGGGCAAGTGCTGCCGCGGGCAGGCAGCTGCAGACCGCGGCGTGATCAACATCCCCTCGCCGAAACGCACGCTGACATTGCCGGCGGCCCCGCCATTCAAGCCGCGGCGGGCCAGCTCGCGATAGCATTCGACGATGGACTGGCGGACCGCCGCCTCCGGAGCGTTCATTTCGGCAATTCCCTTGGCGCCCTTGGGCGGGCTACTGTCTAGAAGGTGACGAGTTTAGTCGCAGGCGGCGGCGCCTGCACCCCCTCAGGTGGAGACATTGGTCAATGGCTGAATCGAAGGTCCCGTCGCGCTTCGAGACATTGGCGGTGATCGGCAACGGCATCATCGGGCATGGCGTTGCCCAGGTATTCGCGATGGCCGGCAAGAAAGTGGTGCTGGTCGGACGGGCCCAAGACAGCCTGGAGCGGGCCCTGGGCCGGATCCGCAGCAGTCTTGAGGATTTCGTTGCGCATGAGCTGGTGGCGGCGAGCGCGGTCGACACCGTTCTTCGGCGGATCACGCCGACCACGAGGCTCGAGGATGCGGCGGCAGCGGAGCTCGTCATCGAAGCGGTCACCGAGGACCTGGCGCTCAAACGCGATCTCTTTGCCAGGCTCGACAAGATCTGCCCGCCGCCGACAGTGCTGGCATCGTCGAGCGGTCAGCCGGCGAGCGCATTGATCGAGCGGGTGACGGCGCCGGAGCGGGTGGTGGCGGCGCATTTCTGGTACCCGCCGCAGCTCATCCCGCTGGTCGAGATCTGCGGCGGCCCGAAGACGGCGCCCGAGGTCGTGGCGTTCACCGCCAAGGCCATTCGCGAGGCCGGCAAGGAGCCGGTGATCATCAATCGCGAGATCGCCGGGTTCATCGGCAACCGGCTGCAGTTCGCCATGCTCAGGGAGGCGTGGGCGCTGTGGGCATCGGGGGCGGCGTCGCCTGAGGCGATCGACGCGGTGGTGCGCAACAGCTTCGGCCGACGGGTGGCGATCACCGGGCCGCTCGAGTCGGCGGATGTTGCCGGGCTCAAGACCATGTATCATTTCGGCCGGTCGCTGATGCCCGATCTCGACCGCGCGCCGGAGCCGGCGGAGGCGGTCGCCAAGCTGGTGGCGGACGGTGCCAACGGCCTGCCAAATGGACGCGGGGTGCATGACTGGACGAAGCGGGACGGGGACAAGCTGCTCAAGGCGCGCATGGCAGAGCTGTTCCGCTGGCTGAAGCATGACCGCGAGACCTCGCGATGAGCCTGGCGTCGAACGGCTCGGCGGCAAGCCAGGACCCTTATTGGTGGCGGGCAGCGCCTCGCCCGGCTGAACCGGAGCGACCGTTGCCCAAGGGTGCCGATGTGGTGATCGTCGGCTCGGGCTTCACCGGCACGGTGGCGGCGCTCAACCTGGCGCGGGCGGGCCGTCATGTGCTGGTGCTCGATCGCGGCAAGCCCGGCGCCGGCGCCAGCACGCGCAATGCCGGCTATGTCGGGCGTACGCTCAAGCACAGTTTCGGCGACATCATGGAGAGCGAGGGGCTGGAGCGGGCGATCGTGGTCTATCGCGAGATGCGGCAGGCCTTCGACTGCGTGTTCGAGACCGTCGAAGCGGAAGGCATCGATTGCCGCCTGAAGCGTCAGGGTCGCTTCGTGATGGCGGTGACGCCCGGCCAATATGAGGGGATCGCGCGCGAGCTCGAGCTGCGCAAGGTGCATCTCGGCGAGGAGTTCGCGATGCTCGGCCGCGACGGGCAGGGAGCAGAGATCGACACCGCGCGCTATTTCGGCGGCGCCATCATCTCCGATCATGGCGGGCTTCATCCCGGGCTCTATCATCAGGGCCTGCTGGAGCGGGCGAAGAGCGCCGGGGCGGATATACGCGGGCAAACGCCGGTCACCGCCATCACCGGCGACAGCGGCCGCTTCGAGGTCACGACCAAGCATGGCACGGTGCTGGCG
>JBKOZY010000478.1:0-2423 GCA_046726135.1 Pseudomonadota bacterium
GGCCGGTCTCGATTTCGTCCATGCCTATGCCAACCGCGGTCGCAAAGCGCCGCGCCGCCTGATCGAGGTCTCCGGTCAGGAGCGCGATGGCAAGGCCCTGCCGACGCAGCGCCTCGATGGTCGAGCGGGTCTCGGGGAGTGGTGTGTCGTCAAGCGCCAACACTGCCTCGACACGCCCTTCCCATCCGACATGGACGACGGTGTGGCCGCCGGCCGCGAGCGATTGCGCTCGCTGGTCGAGGGCAGGCGGCATCGCCCAATTAAGCTCGTCCATTAATGCCCCGTTGCCGGCGGCGATCGCCTGACCATGTGCTCTGCCGCAAATACCGCGACCGGGCAGGGCGACGGCCTCGGAGGTCTCGACCGGCTCAAGACCCCGTGCCGCAGCTGCCATGACGATCGCCCGGGCCAGCCCATGTTCGGAATAGCGCTCAAGCCCGGCGGCCCGCGCCAGCACCTCGTCGGGCCGGCCCGCCTCGCTTTCGATCGCGACGATACGGGGCTTGCTCAAGGTCAGGGTGCCGGTCTTGTCGAAGGCCAGCAACCGCGTCGAGGCGAGCGCCTCGAGGGCGGCGGGGTCGCGCACCAGGCAGCCGCACCGCGCGAGCCGACCGATGCCGAGCGAGGTCGCCAAGGGGGCGGCGAGGCCGACGGCACAGGGACAGGCCACCACCAGGACCGCTAGACCGATGAGCAGCGCTCTGTCGAAGAGTATTCCGTGGGACGTCCAGTAGAGGACGGTCATGACGCCGAGAATGAGGACCAGCGGCACCGAGACGCCGACAACGATATCGGCAATGCGCTGAATCGGCCCTCGGCGGGACAACGCGTCGCGGACCGATCGACAGATCTTTGCCCAACGCGTCGATGTGCCGGTGTCGGTGGCGCGAACAAGCAGTGGACCGTCGATATTGATGCTGCCGGCAATGACGGGTGAGCCGGTGGCTTTCGCGATCTGCCGGCTCTCGCCGGTGATGATCGCCTCGTTGCTGTGCGATTGACCCTCGACGACAACGCCGTCAACCGGAATTCGCTCGCCCGGCCGGATGCGCACCAGCATTCCGGCCGCGACCTCCCGCACCGGGCGCCTGATCTCCTCCTCGCCATCGACGATGGTGGCTAGCTCCCTCTCGGCGGCGAGGAGCGGCTCGAGATCGCGCGCCGCCCTGGCGCGGGCCGCCGCCTCCAGATAGCTGCCGATGGTGAAGAGCATCAGCACCATTGTCGCCGTGTCGAAATAGACTTCGCCGCCGTTGCCGCCGATGACGGCAAGAGCCGAGTAGACATAGGCGGCGCCGACGCCGACCACAATCAGCGCCGAAGCGGTGAGCCGTCCCTCCAGAGCATTGACCCAGGCATCGCGCAGGAATGGTCCGCCGAGAATGAGCAGCGCCGGGGTCGCGAAGATCCACAGCAGAAGGTGGATCCACGGCAGCAGCCAGGCATCCTCGCCGCCAAAGGCGCCGGCATAGATGAGGATGCTGATCAGCATAACGTTCATCGACAGGAATGCGCCGACGCCGAGTCGGACCAGCAGCCAGGCGGCATCCCACTCCTCACTCTTGCCGTTCCTCACCTCGAAGGCGATGCAGCATCCATAGCAGCAGAAGGCGAAGGGCTCGCCATTGACGGTGCGCTCCATTGCGCGACGCCCGAGTGGCAGCAGGCAGTGGCTGCACGCATCCGGCGGGGAAGGCGCGGTCATGCCGGGACCGCCAGCCAGCCATGGGCGAGATGAGCCCCGAGCGGCAGGATACCCCGGCTCAGCGTGACGAGCCCGAGCAGGAGGATGCAGCTGCCGGCGAGCCAGACACCCCGCTGCCGCCATACCGGGGCGAGGAGCCGGCCGATGCCGCCCATCATGAGCATCGCCGGGAATGTTCCAAGGCCGAATGCCAGCATCACGAGGAAGCCGGAAGGAGCGGTGGCCGTGCTGGCGGCCTGGGCCACGAAGGCATAGACGAGGGGGCAGGGAAGAAAGCCGTTGAAGACGCCCAGCGCGAGCGGCGCCACGACGCCTCCAGTCCCGAGCAGGCGGCGCAAGGACGCTGCGAAAGTGCTGCCGCCGAAGCCGATGACGTTCCGGCCCAGATTGGGGACCAGGCCAAAGAATTGAAGCGCCATGGTGACCATAAGAAGCCCAGCGACGATGGCGAGGATTCGCTGGCCGAGATCAAGGGGATTGCCCGCCAGGCTCAGGCCCGCAGGGGTGCAGATGATCTGACCGAGCATTCCCGCAAGAACGCCCATGAAGCAGTAGGTGGTCAAACGACCGGTATTGTAGAGCAGATGACGCGCGACAGTTGCCCCGCCGCCGCGGGGGTCGCGGCCGACCGCGCAGGCAAAGCCGCCGCACATGCCCACGCAGTGAAAGCTGCCTGCGAAGCCGGCGCCGAAGAGCAGCAGATAGGGACCCATCAAAC
>JBKOZY010000479.1:0-3044 GCA_046726135.1 Pseudomonadota bacterium
CCCCCCCACGAGCCAGTCGTCGGCAGCGTCAGATGTGTATAAGAGACAGATGCAGGACACCGCCGGTGTTGCCGGTGAGGACCCAGCGGTAGGACAGGCTTACCACGGTCCCCTGCGGGGTGGCGCCGAAGGTCCCCACCATCTTGTATCCCTCGGCAAAGGTACCCTGGACGATGCCAACATTGCGGCGGGCGGCCGTCTTGGCCAGCGCCAGCGCAAGGATGCCGGCACGCTCGGGCGGCAGGTTCTCCATGGCGGTGACGGCGATCGGTGGCGGCTGCCGCGCCGACAGCGGCTCCAGCGCGTTCTTGGCGAAGGGCGACCGGCCGCCGGTACAGCCGGCGTTGAGAACGAGCCCGGCGAGGAGCAGAAGGGTTGCCGCCGCCCGGCAAATTCCAGGGATTCCGCGCGCTGCCGTCACTCTCCCTCGCTACCTAACGCTCTCTACCTAACGATCAGGTCGACGGGATGCTGCGACAGCGGCTCGGGAGAACCCTCGCCGATGATGTAGGTGCGCCCCAACGTCATCGCCGTCTGGCTGTCGGAATCCATCAGGATCATATGCGCGAACATCACCATCCCTGGTTGCAGAACGAAAGGATTGCCATGATAGAACATCGGCGCATCCATCCAGGACGGGGTGAATTTGGCGCCGAGCGAGTAGCCGCAGGCATTGAGCCGGTGGCGCTTCATGCCGTGCTCGTCGGTGGCTCTTGCATGGGCATCGAACACCTCCCCTGCGGTGTGCCCCGGGCGCATCACCGCCTCGCAGGCCTTTAGCGCTGCCACCGCCGCGGCATGCAGCTCGACATGGCGGCGAGTCGGCTCACCGACGACAATCGTGCGCATCAGCGCGGCATGATAATGGCGGTAGACGCCGGCAAACTCCAAGGTGAGCTGGTCGTTTTTCGACAACCTTCGGCGGCCCGACTTGTAGCGGCAGAGAAGGGCATCCGGCCCCGAGCCTATGATGAACTCATTGCCCGGATAGTCGCCGCCGCCGGCGAAGATCGCGGCCTGCTGAGAGGCCAGGATCTCGCCCTCATCGGCGTTGGCGCTGGTCGCCGCGATGCCGGCGAGGAGCGCCTTGTCGCCGAGCTCGCCGGCCTTTCGGACATAGGCGAGCTCGGCCGGCGATTTCACCGCGCGCAGCCGACTGACGAGGTCGGAGGCATCGAGGAGCTGGCAAAAGCCGTCGAGCGCCTGCTCGACCTGCTTGCCATTGTAATGGGTGAGACCATAGGCGTCGGTCTCGATGCCGAGCCGTTTGCCGCCGGCCGCCAGATCCTTCAGCATGGCGCGCAGCTGATCGGCGGGGCGCGCCCCTGCCTCATCGGTCCAGATGCGGATGTCCTCGATGATCGAGGTATGCTGCGCCTGCCTCAGATCGGCCGAGCGGGTCAGCAATGCCAGGCGGCCATCGGCGCCGAGATAGAGGCACTGGAAGAAACAGAACCCGAAAGTGTCGTAGCCGGTGAGATAGTACATGCTCTCCTGATTGAACATCAGGAGCCCGTCAAGTCGCTCCTTGGCAAGCTCGCGGGTGACCGTGTCGATGCGGGCGCGGTACTCCGCCTTGTCGAAATGCAAAGCCAATTCTTCCTCCTTTTTGTTCGGGCGACGTCAGGGCCCGAGCATCACCGCCGAGATCTGGCGGCCATAATCGGTCTCGCCGCGATGAGTGGCGCGGCGATAGCTGAAGAAGCGCTGCTCCTGCGTATAGGTGCAGGCCCTGATGATCTCGACCTGCTGGAGGCCCAAGGCTTCGAGCCGGTAGGCGCAGTAGGCCTGGAGATCGAAGCGATAATGGAGCGGCCGATCGCTCGCGAGGAAGAAGCGGGCATTGCCCGGCTCGCTCGTCAGGAAGCGATCGTAGAATTCCTGCCCCACCTCATAGGCGGCCTGGCCGATGGCCGGGCCGACGGCCGCGACGATGTGGCGGCGGTGGCCGCCCAGTCTCTCCATTTCGTCGATAGTCGATTCGAGCACGCGCCCGATGGCGCCCTTCCAGCCGGCATGGGCGGCGCCGATGATGCCGACGGTGGTGTCGGCCATGAGCACCGGAGCGCAGTCGGCGGTGAGGATGGCGATAGCCATGCCGGGGCGGCGGGTGACGATGGCGTCGGCCTTGGGCCGGGCGTTCCCGTCCCATGGGTCGGTCGCCTGGACCACCGTGCTGCTGTGGATCTGAAAAACCGACAGGAGCTTCCCCGGCTCGGTGCCGAGCGCCTCGGCGACCGACTGCCGGTTGCGGCGCACCGTCGCCAGATCATCGCCCGAGCCGAGGCCGCAATTGAGCGAGGTGTAGAGCCCCTGCGAATAGCCGCCCTCACGGGTGAAGAAGCCGTGGCGCAGGCCTGCGATTTGTCCGAGTCCGGCAGCCGCGATCATGGCTCACCCAGGGTAAAGGGAAATGGCGGCGGCAGGTCGGGATGGCCGGCGCCCAGGACCTTGAACAGGTGCCCCATCTGGTCGGCGGCCGCAAGTCTTGCCGCCCCTTCGGCGATCTGGGCGCGGATGGCCGGGGGCTGGTTGCGCTCGAGGGCGGCGACCCGGGCGGCGAGCCCCATGGCGGCGAGGAACCCCGCCTGGTCGATCAAGGAATAGACCGCGGCGCCGGTTTGCCGCAGGCAGTTTGCGAGGCTTGAGAAGTCGACATGGGAGGTGATGTCGGCCTGGCCCGGATGCGCCAGCGGGTCGGCCCGGCGGTGGCCGGCAACCGCTTGAAGGGTGTCGCCGGTGGCGGATTCCAGGTGGCCATAATCGATGATCAGCGCCAGCGACGGCGCCGCGGCCAGCCGGGCACCGATCGCCGCGGCAAGCCGGCAGCGTTCGGGGGCGATTTCGGCGATTGCCCCCTCGCCGGCATGGCGGGCCCAGGCGGGGACGAGATCGTCGGCGGCGGGATCGGGTGCGAGGCCGAGGGCGAGATTGCCGGACGCATCGAGCCCGACCACCCGCTCGTGCCAGCGGCCGCCCACGCGCTGGAGCTGCCGGACTGCGATGGCGTCGAAGAGCTCGTTGGCAAGGAGGATCATCGGGCC
>JBKOZY010000480.1:0-2792 GCA_046726135.1 Pseudomonadota bacterium
GCCGGGAGGAGCAGGCACGCATCCCCCAGCCGCGCCCACCACCGGCTCGAAGACAAAGGCTGCGACATTCTCAGCGCCAAGCCGGAGGATTTCGTTTTCGAGCTGCTGGGCACAGATCTCGCCTGTCGTGTCAGGGGTTGCGCCTTCAGGCGGGCGGTAGACATTGGCGGGCGAGAGATGCGATGCGGGAACGAGCGCACCCTCGAAGGCCTGCCGCCTTTCGAGGAAGCCCGAGACCGAAAGTGCGCCAAGCGTATTGCCGTGCCACGATCGCTCACGGGCGATGAAGCGGCGGCGCGTCATCGCGCCTCTCGCGGCGTGATATTGGAGCGCGATCTTGAGGCAGGACTCGACCGCCTCCGAACCCCCAGTCACGAACACCACATGCTTGAGACTGCCGCCGCAATTACGGGCGACGACGGCGGTCAGGTCTTCGAGCGCATCGCTCGTGAAGTTGTAGCGATAGCCATGGGCGATCTGCTCAAGCTGGCGCGCGATTGCCGCATTCACTTCCGCGTTGCCATGACCGATGCAGTAGACGGCAGGGCCTGACGATCCGTCGATATACTGCTTGCCGCTCGTATCCCACACATAGCTCCCCCGGCCATAGGCGACTTTCGGCAGGCCGGCACCCGCGACCGTGATGCTGGCGGGGAGGGGCTGGATCGTCATTGCTACCTCTTGGACTGGCTTGGACGGGAACGATCAGCTACTAGCAGCGCGAATGCATGGGGGGAAGCATGATCACCGCGCATAGGCATCGTTCATGAGCATCTCCGTACGAGCGATGCGGCGCGAAGAGGCGAACGACGTCGCGGCATTGGTTCAAGGCCTTGCTCAGGAAATCCGGCCTCATATCAAGCCCAAGCTCACCGGTACGATTCTCAATCAGAATGCCGATCTCATCGATGTGGTCATTGCCGAGGAGGCGGGGCGGGTGATCGGCGCCTGCCTCGGTCTCATGACATTTTCTACCTGGCGCGCCGCCAAGGGGCTCTACATTGTGGACCTCTTTGTATCGGGCGAGGCACGCAATCGCGGCGTCGGGCTCGACCTCCTGAGGGAATCGGCGCGGCGCGCGAGAAAGCGCGGCGCAGGCTTCGTTAAGCTTGAAGTGGATCACGTCAATGACGGGGCGGCCCGCTTCTATGAGCGCCTTGGCTTCGCGCGCCATGACGAGGACCGGCTCTTCGTGCTCGAGGAGGAGGGTCTTGTGGGACTCATCTCGTCTCCGGGCTAACGGCCTGTCGGCCGAGTCGGAGCGTGTCTCGTGGGCATTTCAAGAGAGCGGGCAGAGGACGCCCCGCGCTCCATCATTGCCGTCCTTCGGCTTAACCGAAAGCGCGCGCCTTCCGCCTGACCGGCGCGATCATCGCTCCGCTCGCCGTCACAAGGCCGATTGCACCCTCTAACGCGCTCGGCACAAGCTCAAGTCCGAGGAAGCGGTCGCGGTCGATCGGGCCCGGCATGCGCAGATCCTTCACCGCCTCGCGGGTGAAGCCGAAGCGGCGGTAATAGGGCTCATCGCCGACGAGCACGATGGCGCGATGGCCGAGCTCTCGCGCTCGATCGATCGCATGCTCCATCAGCGCCGAACCGAGGCCACGGTTGCGACATGTCTCCCCGATCGCGATCGGACCGAGCAGTAGGGCAGGGCCTGCCGAACCCGCTTCGACATTCCACAGCCGGACTGTGCCGGCAAGCTCGTCCTCATTGCTGCGAACCGAGAAGGCGAGACCTTCGGCGGGAAAGCGGCCTTCGCGCAGGCGCTCAGCCGTCTTGCGCCGGCGTCTTGGCCCGAAGGCACGGTCGAGCAGCGCCTCGCGTTCTGCGAAATCGGCTGGAAGTTCCTGGGAAATGGTGACCATTGTGGCCTCCTTTTCACTCCGTCACCCGGCGAAAGCCGGGGCCTAACCCTCCACATGACGGATGCTTCAGGCGAGAACCGTATGGGAGTGGAATGGGTCCCGGCTTTCGCCGGGATGACGGGTTGTGAAGAGCGTTAGATCACATAGCTCTTGAGCGGCGCGAAGCCGTTGAAGGCGACCGTCGCATAGGTGGTCGTGTAGGCGCCGGCCTTGTCGATCAGCACCTCATCGCCGACGGTGAGAGTCACCGGCAGGTCATAAGGCGTCTTCTCATAGAGGACGTCGGCCGAGTCGCAGGTCGGCCCCGCGATCACGCAAGGCGCCTTCTCGTCATTATCGCGCGCGGTCAAGATCGGATAGCGGATCGCCTCCTCCATCGTCTCGGCGAGGCCGCCGAACTTGCCGATATCGAGATAGACCCATCGGTGCCGGTCTCCATCGTCCTTCTTGGCGACGAGCACGACTTCCGCCTTGATCGCTCCGGCATCGCCGACCATGCCGCGCCCGGGCTCGATGATCGTCTCCGGGATGGCATTGCCGAAATGCTTGCCAAGCGAAGTGCGGATCGCCTGCGCGTAGTTCCGGACTCCCGGAACGGGCTTGAGATACCGCGCCGGGAAGCCGCCGCCGAGATTGACCATCGACAAAGTGATGCCGCGCTCGCCGAGCGAACGGAAGATCGCCGACGCCTGCTTGAGCGCCTCGTCCCAGGATTTGAACCGCGTCTGCTGCGAGCCGACATGGAAGGATACGCCATAGGACCGAAGCCCCAGCTCATGGGCGCGGATCAGCACGGTCTCGGCCATCGCGACCGAGCAACCGAATTTGCGCGACAGCGGCCACTCGGCGCCCTTGCCGTCTGTCTGGATGCGGCAGAACACCCGTGCGCCGGGGGCGGCACGGGCAATCTTCTCCACTTCCTCG
>JBKOZY010000481.1:0-3829 GCA_046726135.1 Pseudomonadota bacterium
ATATATGACAATTATAAACGAATCGAAATTTTGCGGGCACCCTATGGCGGACGTCACGATCTATACCACACAATTCTGCCCCTATTGTGTGGCCGCCAAGAAACTGCTTCGCAACAAGGGGGCGACATTCCAGGAAATCGATGTCTCCTTTGATCCATCGCAACGCAGGACCATGAGCGAGCGGGCCGGCGGTCGGCGCACCGTGCCGCAGATCTTCATCGGCGAACAGCATATTGGCGGCTGCGACGATCTCTTTGCGCTCGACCGGCGGGGCGGTCTCGATCCTCTGCTCAGTGTGTGACTCCAGCGATGTCCAGCGTATTGCGTGTCGGTCTTGTCCAGATGTGCTCGGGTCTCGAGCCCGAGGCCAATATTGCCGAGGCCGCCCGGCTCATCCGCCGTGCCGTAGCTGACGGCGCCGAATTCGTCGCCACGCCGGAAATGACCAATGTGATCGAGCCGCGCCGGTCGGTGCTGTGGGAGAAGGTCCGGGACGAGGCGGAGGACCCGTCGGTCGAGGCGCTGGCAGCGGTGGCGCGCGAGCTCGGAATCTGGCTGTCGGCCGGATCGCTGGCGCTGCGGTCAGGCGATCGATTGGTCAATCGCTCGCTGCTGTATGCGCCGGACGGGAGAATCGTGGCGCGCTATGACAAGGTGCATCTGTTCGACGTGGCGTTGCCCAATGGCGAGAGCTATCGCGAGTCGGGAAGCTATGATGGCGGGGTCCGAGCGGTTACCGTCGATATCGGGCCGATAAGGCTCGGCCTGACCATTTGCTACGATCTCAGGTTTCCACAGCTCTATCTCGCATTGGCCGGCGCTGGTGCAAGCGTCCTCACCGCTCCCTCGGCGTTCACCCTGATGACCGGCGAGGCGCATTGGCACGTGCTGCTCAGGGCGCGGGCGATCGAAACCGGCAGCTTCGTGCTGGCGGCGGCACAGGCAGGCCGCCATGAGAGCCGGCGAGAAACCTATGGCCACAGTCTCGTGGTCGATCCGTGGGGGCGGATCCTTGCCGAAGCGCAGGATCAGCCGGGCATCATCCTGACCGATATCGATGCCGAGCAGGCGGCAGTCGCACGCAGAAAAATCCCCACCCTGCGGCATCAGCGCGACATTGCGGTTGGCGTGGCAGGAGACGCCCGATGATCCGCTACGATCTCATCTGCGACAAGGAACACGCTTTCGACGGATGGTTTCGCAACAGCGAAGCCTATGACGCGCAAGCCACGGCCGGCCAGGTGGTGTGCCCGGTCTGCGGCTCGACGACGGTTGCCAAACAGCTGATGATGCCGGGCATTCCGGCGAAGTCGAACCAGCGCGCCGAAGGCCGCGTTCCGGTTTTCGTGGGGCCGAAGGACGAGAAGGTCTCAGAGTTGGTCGAGGCGGTGCGCAAGCTCAGGCGGCATGTGGAGGAGAATGCCGATTATGTCGGCGATCGTTTTGCCGAGGAGGCGCGGCGCATCCACTATAACGAGGTCAAGCCCCACGGCATTTATGGCGAAGCCTCGCTGGAGGAGGCGAAGGCGCTGCTCGAGGAGGGGGTGGAGGTGCACCCGCTGCCGCCGTTGCCTGAGGATTCGAACTAGGCCGAGCCTGGGGCCTGGGACACCAGCATGTAGTTCACCGCGAGATCGGACGAGCGCGACCAGCCCATGGTGAGCGGGTTGAAGATCACGCCATCGGTCGCCCGCACCGCAAGCCCGGCGGCCTTGATCCAGGCCTCGAGCTCGGCCGGAGTGATGAACTTCTCCCATTGATGGGTCCCCTTGGGCAACCAGCCGAGGACATATTCGGCGCCGATGATCGCCAGGGCGAAGGACCGGAAGGTCCGGTTGATGGTCGCCACGACCATGACGCCGCGCGGCTTCAGCATCCGGCTGCAATCGGCGAGGAAGCGGTCGGGATTCCTGACATGCTCGATCACCTCCATGTTAAGGATGAGGTCGAAGCGTTCGCCGGCGGCAGCGAGCTCCTCGGCGGTGGCCACCCGGTAATCGATTGCAAGCTCCTGCTCGGCGGCATGGACGCTGGCGGTCTTGATGTTGCGGTCGGAAGGGTCGATGCCGACAACCTCCGCCCCGAGACGGACCATCGGCTCGGACAGAAGCCCGCCGCCGCAGCCGATGTCGAGGAGACGGAGGCCCGTGAAGGGGCGAAGCGCCACCGGGTCGAGGCCAAGCCAGGCGGTCGCCTGCTCGCGGATATAGGCCAGCCGGACGGGATTGAACTTGTGAAGCACGCCGAATTTTCCCGCCGGATCCCACCATTGTGCGGCAATTGCCGAAAATTTGGCCACCTCGGCGTCTTCAACCGAGCCTCTCAAGGACGTCGACATGATATACGGTCGAACCTCCCGCGGAATGTATTCGTCAATGCGCTGCAGGGATTGCAGGCGGCCACTATTGCATATATGACCCGCCGGAGAACCGTTCTCCGCGCGCCTTTTGGCGTGCTGCTCCGGGAACCCGCTTTACGTTTGTTTCGACCGGTCCCTCGCAAGGCAAGAGACAGGGCATGGCTCGATTGGTGATGAAGTTCGGGGGAACCTCGGTCGCCGATATCGCGCGAATCCGCAATGTCGCGCGCCATGTCGAGCGTGAGCTCAAGGCCGGCCATCAGGTCGCCGTGGTGGTTTCGGCAATGGCCGGGACGACCGATCAGCTGGTGGGATGGTGCCGCGAGGCAGCGCTGAAGCACGATGCCCGCGAATATGATGCAGTGGTGGCGTCGGGCGAACAGGTCACTGCCGGGCTCCTCGCCATCGTGCTGCAGGACATGGGAATTCCCGCCCGGTCGTGGATGGGCTGGCAGGTGGCAGTGCGCACCGACGGCGTCCATGGCGCGGCGCGCATCCTGGAGATCGACGACCAGGAGGTCCGCAAGCGACTGGAGCAGGGCCAGGTCGTCGTGATGGCCGGCTTTCAGGGGATCGGCCCAGACCGGCGCGTCACCACGCTGGGCCGCGGCGGATCGGATACGAGCGCGGTGGCGCTGGCAGCCGCCCTCAATGCCCGGTGCGATATCTATTCCGATGTGGACGGGGTCTACACCACCGATCCACGCATCGTCGAGAAGGCCCGGCGGGTCGACCGCATCACCTATGAAGAAATGCTGGAAATGGCTTCTCTCGGCTCCAAGGTTCTGCAGACTCGATCGGTCGAGCTGGCAATGGTGTATAAGGTGCCACTCCAGGTGCGCTCCAGCTTCGACCCGCCGGATTCACCCCGCCAGAATCGGCCGGACGGCACCGGACCGGGCACCATCGTATGCGACGAGGACAAGATCGTGGAACAGCAGGTTGTCAGCGGAATCGCCTATGCCAAGGACGAGGCCAAGGTGTCGATCCGCGGCGTGCCCGATCGTCCGGGCGTGTCGGCCGGAATCTTCGGTCCGCTGGCCGAGGCCAATATCAGCGTCGATGTGATCGTGCAGAACGTGTCGCCCGACGGCAAGATGGCCAACATCACCTTCACCATCGCCACCAAGGATCTCAGGCGGACGCTCGAAGTGCTGGAGGCGGCGCGCGACAAGATCGGCTATGCGGAGCTGTCGCATGCCACCGGCATCGCCAAGGTGTCGATCATCGGGATCGGCATGCGCAGCCATGCGGGAGTGGCGGCGAAGATGTTCAAGGCGCTGGCGGAGAAGGGCATCAACATCCAGGCGATCACCACGTCGGAGATCAAGGTTTCGGTGCTGATCGATGCCGCCTATACGGAGCTCGCGGTGCGGGCGCTGCACAGCGTCTACGGGCTCGATGCGGTTTGAACAGGAAGGATAGGATGATCGCCAAGCCCCGTGGCAAACCGCCGAGAAGGTCAGTCCA
>JBKOZY010000482.1:0-10220 GCA_046726135.1 Pseudomonadota bacterium
GTGCTGCTCGGGCTCGACGGCGAGCCGTTGTGGTGGGGCCGGAAAATGGATGCCAATGGAGCGCTGCGCACCTGTTTCATGGCCGCCGACAACATCGTCGGCTATCCGGACATTTACGTGCAGAATCCGGAACGGCATCCAATGGAGCATCTCGCCGGGCTGATTGCGGAGCGCCGGCTGACGCAAGGTCGAGTCGGGGTCGAGATGGACAATTACTGGTACACGGCGGCGGCGCATGCAGCACTGGGCAAAGGTCTGCATGGAGCGAAGGTCAGCGATGCGACCGGACTCGTGAACTGGCAGCGGCTGGTGAAGAGCGATTCGGAGGTGGCGTTCATCCGGCGGGCAGCGCGGATCGTCGAGCGCATGCATGCGCTGATCTTCGAAATGGTCGAGCCGGGTCTGCCGAAGAACCGGCTGGTGGCCGAGATCTACAAGGTGGCGGTCGAGGGGGCAGAGGGCCATTTCGGCGACTATTCGGCGATCGTGCCGATGCTGGCGTCGGGCATGGATGCGACGGCGCCGCATCTCACCTGGGACGATCGGCCGTTCGAGGCGGGAGAGGGCACCTTCTTCGAGATCGCTGGCTGCTACCGCCGCTATCACTGCCCGCTGTCGCGCACGGTGTTCCTCGGCGCGATGCCCAAGAAATATGCCGATGCCGAGCGGGCGGTGCTCAAGGCGACGGAGGCGGGGCTCGCCAAGGCCCTGCCCGGCAACCAGGCGGAGGAGGTGGCGATCGCCTTTTTCGAGGAGCTCGAGCGGCACGGCTTCAGCAAGGATTCGCGTACCGGCTATTCGATCGGGCTCTCCTACCCGCCGGATTGGGGCGAGCGGACGGTGTCGCTCAGGCGGGGCGACAAGACGGTGCTCGAGAAGAACATGACGCTGCATTTCATGCCGGCGCTGTGGCTCGACGATGGCGGGCTCGAGCTCTCGGAGACCATCCTGATCACCGACGAAGGGGCGGAATGCCTGGCCAATGTGCCGCGGCGGGTGGTGGTGAAGGGGTAGGCAGTAGTCATATTGTCGAGCATTATCTCAGGCTTGCGTGCTCGCGGAGATCAGGCCAATCTCCGACTTCTGGGGAATAGCAACCATGGCTGTGGCGTAACCTGCGAGGCACCGGGCGAGGCCGCTGTCCACCTTCGGGAGATATGCATGTCAAACAGAAGAGTGCTGACCGTCGCTTCCGGCCTGCTGGCCGCGACGCTTGCCACCTCGGCGGTAATTGCGGCATCGCCGATCGAGGATCGCCAGGCCGCCATGAAGGCCGTCGGCAAGGCGATGGGGGAGCTCGCGAAGATCGCCAAGAAGGAGAAGAAGTTCGACGCCGCGACGGTCAAGGCCGATGCCCAGACCATTCATGACAAGCTCGGGACGGCCAAGGGGCTGTTCCCCGAAGGCAGCGACAAGGGGCACAAGACCCGGGCGCTGGCGGCGATCTGGAAGGACCGTTCGACCTTCGATGAGGCGCTCAAGCGCGCCGAGGGGGCGTCGCTGGCAATGACCGAGGTAAAAACGGAGAAGGAGTTCATGCCGGCCATGAACAAGCTTGGCGGGGCGTGCAAGAACTGCCACGACAAGTTCCGCAAGCCGGAAGAATAGGAGCGTCCAACCTGATGGGCGCCAAGACGCTGGCAGCGGTGATGCTCGTCATCGCCGCCGGGGTTGCCGGCGGTCTCTATCTCATTTCGGAGCCCCATCCGGTGGCCGCTTCCAGCTTGCCGCGGCGCGTGCATGACCTCGCCAACGGCCAGGTCATGTACAATGCCGGCGGGTGCATCTCCTGCCACAAGCCGGCGGTCGGTCAGGGCGAGGGTGACGCGCCATTGCCCTCGGGCGGGGTGCCGTTCAACACGCCGGCCGGCACCTTCTACCCGCCCAATATCACCCCCGATCGCGAAACGGGTATCGGCACCTGGAGCGACGCCGATTTCGTCAATGCGGTGCAGCATGGCATCTCGCCCGATGGCACCCATTACATCCCGGCCTTCCCGTATAGTTCCTATGGCTTGATGAAGGTCGAGGATGTGCTCGACCTCAAAGCCTATCTGTTCTCCCTGACGGCCGTGAAAGCCGAGCGGCATCCGCCCGACGTGCTGCTCGGGTCGATCGGGGAGGCAGTGATGCGGCGGGCCACCGGCCTGTGGAAGGTGCTCAGGGGCGATCCCAGGCGGATCGCCTTTCATGCCGATGAGAGCGGGCCGTGGAACCGCGGCGCCTATCTGGTGAACGCTCCCGGCCATTGTGGCGAATGCCATACGCCGCGCAATTTCCTGATGATCCCGGTCGCCTCCGACAAGTTTCAAGGCGGACCGCATCCCGAAGGCAAGGGCAAGGTGCCCTCGCTCATCGATCTCGTCGGGCGCAAGCGCTACAAGGATGCCGAGGATCTCGCCAATGCGCTGCAGTTCGGCGAGACCTTCGGCTATGACAAGCTGTCAAGCGGCGGCATGGGCGCCGTCCAGACCAATCTGTCGAAGCTGCCGGAAGGCGACATCAAGGCGATCGCCACCTATCTGGCAGGGCTGAAGTAACGCTCCATCATCACGAGCCGCGATAGTAATAATTGGCGCCGCTCCCATAGATCAGGCCGCGCAAGCCGCGGCGCAGCGCCTCGGAGCGGCGCAGCGGTTCCATGGCGAGGCGGGCGACGTCATGCAGGGCGACTTTGGCACCGTCGCCGAGATGCGACAGGCCGGGCGCCGGTTGAGGCAGACCATAACGGCGCAGCGTACCGTTGATCAGGCGGACCTTGTTGAGCCGGCGAACGGCGGGGGTCTTCCACGTCATTGCCATGGACACGCACCAGCTCGAGGCGGTGTGCACCCAATGCGGCCAGAGATAGGGAATGTGCACGGCATCGCCCGGGGTCAGGGAGAAGACTTCGGCGTGCCGCTCGAAATCGACGCGATAGGGTTGGTTGCGATGCTTGGCCGGCGACAGCTCGAGGCTCTCCTCGGGAACAAGGCTGCGGTCGGCGTTGTCGAAGACGTGGACATATTTGTCGCCGCGGATCTGCACCAGGATGTTCTCCTCGGCGTCGAAATGAAACGGCGGCACCGAGCCCGCCGACGACACGAAGATGAAGCCCTGGAGATCCTCGAAGCGCTCGGTGCCCGGACCGGCGGCGCTCGATACCTCGGTCAGGAATTCATGGAGCAGGGCGCGATAGGCGGGATCGTGCTCGACGCCCTTGATGACGAGCCAGGCATTGGCGTTCTCGATGCGGCGAATGACGTCCTCGGCCGGCATGGCGATGCTCGGGACGTCGCCGGGCCGGACTCCAGGCTCGAGCTTGCCGGAATTGTACTCGATGCGGTCGCGCGGCATGGATTTGGCGAGCTCGACCAGGCGCGGCAGCGTGAAGAGATGGTGGCCCGCCAGACCGTGGCGCATGGCGAAGGGGGCACGATGGAAGCTGGCGCGGGCTGCGGATCGGTCAAGCTCGATCAGGGGCATGGCGATATCCTCTTCGCAGTTGGTGATAGAGCGATTTGGCGGTGGCGCGGCCGGCGGATGCGCTCGGCGGCGGCAATCGCCGCGAAGAGCGGCGGCGAGGTGCCAGGGGCGGCGATCAGCATGTCGGCCAGCGGGACGCGGTCGCGCCAGATGTTGTCGATCATCGGGTGGCCGGGCACGGCACAGGAATCGGCACGGATGATGTCGGAACGGGCGAGCAGGGTGCGGGTGGCCTCGAGGATCAGCAGCACGCCCGGCGAATAGCGGGCGAAGGCCTCGTCATGGGCGATCTTGCCGAGAAAGGCAGTGGCACCGCTCACCATGGCGAACAGCATGGCGATGGGCCGGCCGTCGAAGGTGAGGCGCCAGAACAGGAGCTCGCCGCGCTCATCGAGGCGGTCGAGGGATTCGGCGAGGAAGCGGGCCGAATCGCTCGAGCAGGCGAGTGCCGTGCCGCGCCGGCCCTTCCAGCCGGCGCTTTCGAGGATGAGGAAATCCTCGATCCAGGGGGACAGCGGCTCGCCCCGCCGCCTGACGAGCGTCTCGACCTTGCCCGTCTCGGCCAGGCGGGCGGCGAGACGGCGGAACTCCTTGCGCCGCTTGCGGGCGAAGTTGGCATTGAACCAATCGTCGAAATCGGTGCCGGTGGCGAGCGCCGCCCGCTCGAAGGGCTCGAGCATCACCGGCGGCGGGGCGCCGAGCCGGCGAGCGGCCTGGCTCAGCCTCTGGCTGAAGGCCGGATCGTTGGGGACCAGGCGGAAGAGCACGGCATGGGTGCCCTGAAGCCGCGTCGCCCCGGCGATCAGGCGGGCGAGGGCATCGTCCGGATCGTCGGGGCCGATCAGCGGCGTGCCGGCCAGCGGCAGGTCGGCCATCCAGCTCGCCGAGACCGCCAGCGGCTGTCCTTGCGCGAGGCCGAGGCGCTCGAAGGCGGCGAGCGCGGCAAGCTCACCATGCTCGGCAATGACAGCGGCGATCTGGACGCGCCGGCCGGGCGGAGCCAAATGGCGGAACAGCGGCGAGAGGACCTCCTCGATGTTCATCGGTGCCGGCAGGAGGGCGGTGCTGCCGAGCCGTCCCCAGGCGGCAGCGAAGAGGTTCATCGCCGATTCCTCGGCGAGATCGAGAGCGAGGCAGCCGGCATAGCTCGGCAGGCTCTTGCCGGCGAAGGCGCCCGCCGGCCCGTGGTCATGCAAGGGGCTGGTCAATGCCATGGGCGACTCCCTTCACCGGCGAAAGCGGACCGGCATAGAGGCGATGCTGCAGGAGAGCGAACATTGCGGATTCGAACAGCGTCGCCAGCATGCTGGCGAGGGCGGCACCGATCAGGCCGTGCCGCGGGATGAGCGCGATGCCGAGACAGCAGTTGATCGAACACGTGGCGCACAGAACGAAAACCGTCGCAGTGTGGTGGCCCGTCGAGACAAGCAAGGATTGTGCCGGGCCGGCGGCGGCGCGGGCGAGCAGGCCGACGCCCAAGATCGCCATGACCGGCCAGGCACTCACGAAATCGGGGCCGAACAGCAGAAGAAGGGATTTGCCGAGCGCCAGAAGCACGATGGTGAGGATGAGCGAGGGGCAGAAGGCAAGGGCGCGGCCGCGGCCGAATTCCTGCCGCAGCGCCTCGCGGTCGCCGGTGACATGGCATGTCGCAAAATGGGACACGGCGGCAGCGGCGACGGCAAAATGGATGAAGCTGACGAGCGAAATGATACGCTGGGCGGCGAAGTAGCGGGCGATCTCGCCGGGTCCGACGAAGAAGCCGAGCAGGATGATGTCGATGTTGAGGAGCAGCAGCGCGACACCGTCGAGCAGCAGCATCGGCAGAGAGACGCGGGTCCACAGCCTCAGATCATAGGCGTGAGGCCCGGCATGCATCGCGACGGCAAGCGGGCGCCCCTGCAAGGCAAGCTGGGCGAGCGCCGATATCCAGATGGCGGCCGCGGCGGCAAGCGTCGCGCCGGTAGCGTCGAGCGGGGCGCCGGAGAGCTCCAGCAGGGCGACGCCGAGCAGGATCATCAACGGACGAATGATGTAGGGCGGCATGAGCGCCAGCGCCACCCAGCCGCGCGAGCGCCCGACGCCATCGAGAAAATCGGCAAGGGCAAAGGCAGGGAGCGACAGCAGAGCCATGCGCGCCGGCTCGGCATAGGGGGCAGGCAGAAGCGTGGTGGAGCCGGCAATGAGGAGAAGGCCGAGGGCGGCGATCGCAGCGCCGGCGAGGAGAGCGATCAGCATGCCGGTGCGGTGAAAACCGCGGGCCAGCGGCAGCGAGCCTTCCGTCAGATATTGCGGCAGCGCCGGCGGTGTGACGTCCCGGCGGCAGAAGTCTCCATTTCATCGGCCGGGACGCTAATGACCGGGGCTTAATTTTGCATTGCCGGCTTCCTATAAAGGGGTCTGGTCCTTCAAGGAGAACCCGAGCTCAATGGCGGAAGACAGGACACCGAACCCGATCGCGCCCGGCACCCGGATCGGGCATGTTCACCTCAAGGTCGCCGATCTCGACCGGGCGCTTGGCTTTTATTGCGGCGTGCTCGGCTTCGAGTTGATGCAGACCTATGGCCGCGATGCCGCCTTCGTATCGGCGGGCGGCTATCACCATCATATCGGGCTCAACACCTGGGAAAGCCGGGGCGGCCGGCCGCCGCCGCCCGGCACCACCGGCCTTTATCATGCCGCCGTGCTCTATCCGACGCGGGCCGATCTTGCAGATGCGCTGCGGCGGCTCATCAAAGCCGGTATCCCGCTCACCGGGGCGAGCGATCACGGGGTCAGCGAGGCGCTCTATCTCGATGATCCCGACGGCAATGGCGTCGAGCTCTATTGGGACCGGCCAAAGAGCGAATGGCCGCGCGGTCCGAATGGCGAGCTGATGATGGGGACGCGCCGGCTCGATCTCGAGGCGTTGCTGGGGGAGGGGCAGTAGGCAGCAGGCAAGCGCACTGCTCAATGCCTAACGCCTATTGCCTATTGCCTCACTTTTCGCCCCAGCGCTCGGCGACATAGGTCTCGACGATGTCCTTGAACTGCTGGCCGATGTCGCTGCCGCGCAGCGTCTTCACCTTCTTGCCGTCGATATAGACGGGCGCCGCCGGGACCTCGCCGGTGCCGGGCAGCGAGATGCCGATGTCGGCGTGCTTCGATTCGCCCGGACCGTTGACGATACAGCCCATCACCGCAAGCTGCAGGGTCTCGAAGCCGGGATAGGCCTTCTGCCAGGCCGGCATGCGGGTGCGGATATGGCTCTGGATATCCTGGGCGAGCTCCTGGAACACGGTCGAGGTGGTGCGGCCGCAGCCGGGACAGGCGATGACCATGGGCATGAAGGAGCGCAGCCCCATGGTCTGGAGGATCTCCTGGGCCACGGTGACCTCGCGGGTGCGGGCGCCGCCCGGCTCGGGCGTGAGCGAGATGCGGATGGTGTCGCCGATCCCCTCCTGCAGGACCACCGCCAGCGCCGCCGTGGAAGCGACGATGCCCTTGGAGCCCATGCCGGCCTCGGTGAGGCCGAGGTGAAGGGCGTGGTCGGTGCGGCGGGCGAGCTCGCGATAGACGGCAATGAGGTCCTGCACCTCCGACACCTTGGCCGAGATGACGATGCGGTCAGGCCCCAGCCCGAGCTCGACGGCGCGCCGCGCCGACGTGACGCCCGATTGAACGATGGCCTCATGCATCACCAGGCGGGCGTCCAGCGGCTCGGGTCGCTTGGCATTGTCGTCCATCAGCCGCGCCAGCATGGACTGATCGAGCGAGCCCCAATTGACGCCGATCCGCACCGGCTTGCCGAATTGGCAGGCCTTCTCGATCATCATTGCGAAATTGCGGTCCTGCTTCTCGCCAAACCCGACATTGCCGGGATTGATCCGGTATTTCGCCAGCGCCTCGGCGCAGGCCGGATGGTCGCGCAGCAGAGTGTGGCCGATATAGTGGAAGTCGCCGATGAGCGGCACATCCATGCCCATGCGGTCGAGGGCGTCGCGAATATGCGGCACGGCGGCCGCCGCCTCGCTGCGGTCGACGGTGATGCGCACGAGCTCGGAGCCAGCATGGGCCAGCTCGGCGACCTGATTGGCGGTCGCCGCGGCATCGGCGGTGTCGGTATTGGTCATCGACTGGACCACCACCGGGGCGCCGCCGCCGATCGTCACATGGCCGACCTTGACGCCAATGCTCTGCCGCCGCGTCCCGATTGCCGAGTAGCCCATTCATGCACCTTCAAGTTGCGATACCTGGTTCGTCTTATTGCCAGAGTTCAGCGGCCCTCGGCAAGGGTTCGGCCGGTCGCGGTCACCCCTCTGCACCGGCGCAACCCAGGCAGCGGCCGAGGAGCTCGACCACGGTGCGACGCGGCCGAAAGCCGGTGCCGCGGGCGGCATCGGTCAGCGCCGCCATGCTGGCTGCCGCCTCGAACTCGGCCACGGCGCCGCAGCCGTCGCAGACCAGGAGCACGGCCTCGCCCTCATGCTGGCCATGGCTGCAGGCGACAAAGGCGTTGCGGCTCTCGATCTTGTGAACGAGACCGTGCGAGGCGAGAAAATCGAGGGCGCGGTAGACCGACATGGGGGCCGGGCGGGGCCCCGATGCGGCGAGCCGCTCGATGATGTCATAGGCACCGGCCGCCTCATGACTGTGGGCAACGGCAACCAGGACCTTGCGGCGCAGGCCGGTCAGACGGCTGCCGCGGCGGGCGCAGATCCGCTCGGCCCGGGCGACGAGGTCGCCGGTGCAGACGTCATGATCATGATCGGCGGCGAGAAAGCCGCCGGACATGCGCTTGGTGTTCATGCTGTTACAATGTAACCATCAATGGCGCGTTCCGCCAATGTTTTGCGCTGGATGGCCGGATCGGCTAGGCTTTGTTCGTACCCCTTCGGAGAGCCACCCATGCCCATCACCGCCCGCCAATCCCGCTCCGCCCCCCGCGAGATGATCCTCATCGAGCATCTGCCGTTCGAAACCGACGGCGGAATCGGCGAGCGGGCGCGGATCGGCCTCATCGTGCTGGCGAGCGACTTCACCATCGAGCATGAATGGCGCGCCATCTTCGCGGCGCTGCCAGGCGTGGCGCTCTATGAGAGCCGGCTGTACAACGACCCGATCATCACGCCGGAATCGCTCAGGGCGATGGAGCCGCGCATCGCGCCGGCGGCGTCGCTGATCCTGCCGGGCAATCCGCTCGATGCGATCGCCTTTGGCTGCACCTCGGCGTCGATGGCGATCGGCGAGGACGGGGTGTTCGCAAAGATCCGCGAGGGCGGCCAGGAGGCGCCGGCGACCACGCCGGTCACCGCCGCATTCGCCGCCTTCACGGCGCTCGGGGCGCGGCGCATCGCCGTGCTTACGCCCTACCGCGCCGAGGTCAACCAGATCGTTGCCGACTACATTACGGCGCGCGGCTTCGACGTGCCGGTGTTCGGCTCGTTCAATGAAGGCAATGACCGGATCGTCGCGGCGATCACGCCGGCATCGGTGCAGGCGGGAATCAGGCGCATCCTGACGGCGGCGGAGGTCGATGCGGTGTTCGTGTCCTGCACCTCGGTCAGACTTGCCGAAGCGGCAGCTGCGATCGAGGCCGAGGTTGGCGTTCCCGTCACCTCGTCGAACCATGCCATGGCGTGGCATGCGCTCAGGCTTGCCGGCATCCAAGATAGTCTGCCGCAATTCGGAAAGTTGTTCACACTTTCAATTGCCTGATGCGAAGCACAAAGCTTGGCCCTATTGCTGCCGTGTTGAACCCGTAGCGGGGCGGCCGGGAATGCCGCCGCTCAGGGGTTCGCGAGCGGCGGAGGGGACGGCAGTCCAACGCATTAGCCATTCGTTAGGATCGGTGTGCGCAGGATCGCGCCATCGTGACCTTTCGGGGACGTTGGACAATGTACGGAGCATATCCGATGGGGAACGGCCAACAATCCGATCAGGGGCGGATCGAACGGGGCAATGCCCCGAAGCGCAGGGCTCGCGAAGTCAGCCCGGAACTCAAAGAGTTCATGCATATGCTGAAGACGATCGAGGACCGGGCCGAGGCGGCCGGTCAGCCCGACGAGGAGTGAGTCGCGGGCCTGCCCGCGAGGGCGAGAAGGGCGGCGAGCTCGCGCCGGCCCGTCGGCTTCTGGATGATGGCATCGAAGGCAGTCCGGGCGGTGTCGCGCAGGCAGTTGGCGGCACTGTAGCCGGATAGCGCCACGATCAAGGGCGTGGCGGACCCGAGGCGGGAGCGGATGAGCCGCGCCGCCTTGATGCCGTCGATCACCGGCATGTCAATGTCGAGAAGGATCAGGTCGAAGCGGTCGGCGGAGGCGCGGGTCACGGCATCGCCGCCATCGGCCACGGTCTCGATATCGCAGCCCAGGCCGCGCAGCAGGGCAGCGGTGAGAAGGCGCGAGGCGGGACAATCCTCGGCTAGCAACAGGCGGAGGCGCCGGGCGACGCTGCCGTCAGGCGTGTCGGCCATATCGGCCGGGTGGCGAGGGTGCATGATCCGGGCTCTCCCTAAGGCGCCGCTCAAGATCCAGCGCAGCAGGGCAGCACCGTCCTTGGCTCATGCCAAGCTCAACACAGAATTGTTGCCAGCTTGGTAAAGAGAGGCGGACAAGTGTTGTAAATTACGCGGCGAATCAAATGTTGAGCATCCAAGCCATGGAAAGAAGCAGGAAACCGGTGGCGAAAACTGCTGCGTGCCGGGTTGATGTTATAAACATGGCTCGCTCCCTCTCTTCTCTTCGCAATTCAGAGTCCCCGGCCAAATCGTACTG
>JBKOZY010000483.1:0-3570 GCA_046726135.1 Pseudomonadota bacterium
GCCCGAGCCCGAGCGGTCGCGGATCTTGTCGGTCGGCCGCTTTGCGCTGCGCGGCGTCGGCCGCGCCCAGGAGCTGTTCACGCTCGATCCGGAGTGGTTGTGACACCCGAATAATGCTTGTATAAGTTGCCCTTCGAGCGACCATCGCCGGGGGCGGACCATATGCAGAAAGCTCTTGCGCCGTCCGAGCCGGGTCCGCCGGGGGCCACGGGCCGCACCAGCCAGTTGAGCTGCACCAGGGGCCTGGCGGACTGGTTGACCCGGCACAGGCTGTCGCTCGCCTTCACCTCCTACCAATCGGGCCGGCTCTATCTCTGCGGCAGCGACAACGGTCAGGTGCATTTCCATGAGCGCTTCTTCATCCGCGCCATGGCGTTGTGGGCCGACCCGCAGCGGCTCCTGCTGTCGGGCCTCTATCAGATCTGGCGCCTCGAGAACGTGCTGCCCCCGGGAGAGCGCGGCCTTCAGGGGGAGGACCGCTATTATGTTCCCCGCTTCGCCTCGACCACCGGCGATCTCGACGTTCACGATGTGGCGGTGATGAGCGATGGGCGGATCGTGTTCGTCAACACGCTCTATTCCTGCCTTGCCACCTTGAGCCAGGTGCACAGCTTCCGCCCCTATTGGAAGCCCAAATTCATCAGCAAGCTCGCGGCCGAGGATCGCTGCCATCTCAACGGAATGGCGATGGCCGACGGCCGCCCGTCCTATGTCACCGCGGTGTGCCGCAGCGACATCGTCAATGGCTGGCGCGACCGCCGCGCCGAGGGCGGCTCGATCATCCATGTCGATAGCGGCGAGGTCGTCACCGAGCGCCTGTCGATGCCGCACAGCCCGCGCCTCCATGACGGTCGCCTGTGGGTGCTCAATTCCGGGACCGGCCATCTCGGCACCATCGATCTCGCTGCGGGACGGTTCGAGCCGCACACCTTCTGCCCGGGCTTTCTGCGCGGCCTCGACTTCCACAATGGCCATGCCGTCGTGATGCTGTCGCTGCCCCGCCAGTCCTTCGCCGGGCTTCAGCTCGACGACGAGCTGAAGCGGCGCGACGCCGAGCCGTGGTGCGGCGTCCAGATCATCGATCTCAAATCGGGCGATGTGATCCATTGGATCCGGATCGATGGCGAGATCCGCGAGCTGTTCGACGTCCGGGTGCTGCCGGGAATCCTGAAGCCGGCGTCGACCGGCATCGTCAGCGAGGAGATCCGGTCGGTGATTACGATGGAGAGTGAGTAGAGAGGCGGTAGGCATTAGGCAGCAGGTCGTGAGAGGTGCGTTTCCCTACTGCCTACTGCCTGTACTTCACCCCAATGCCGCCCGCACTGCCTCGATCGCGGCCTGCGCTTGCGAGCCGTCGGGGCCGCCGGCCTGCGCCATGTCGGGCCGGCCGCCGCCGCCGGTCCCCCCCAGCACCCGCGAGGCCTGGCGCACCAGCTCGACCGCATTGATCCGCCCGGCGAGATCGCCGGTGACCCCGACCACGGCGGCCGCCCGGCCATCCTCGGTCACCGCCACCAGCGCCACCACGCCCGAGCCGAGCCGCGCCTTGCCTTCATCGGCGAGCCCCTTCAGGTCCTTGGGATCGACGCCCTCGACCACCCGGCCCATGAAGCGGATGCCATTGACCTCGATCGGCTCCATGCCGCTGCCGCCGCCCATGGCGAGGCGGCGCCGCGCCTCCGACAGATCGCGCTCGAGGCGCCGGCGGTCGTCGACGAGCTGCGTCAGCCGCCCCTCGATGTCGCCCGGCGTCGTCTTGAGCAGCTCGACAAGCCGTTCCAGCTTGCGATCGCGATCGCGGAGATATTCCCGCGCCCTTTCGCCGGCCAGCGCCTCGATGCGCCGGACGCCGGCGGCCGAGGCGCCCTCGGTCGTCACCACGATGGGCCCGACATCGCCGGTGCGCGCCACATGGGTGCCGCCACAGAGCTCCATGGAATAGATCCGCCGGTTGCCGCTGCCGGGGTCGACGCCCATCGTCACCACCCGCACCTCGTCACCATATTTCTCGCCGAACAGCGCCCGGGCGCCGGCGGCGATCGCCTCGTCGACCGACATCAGCCGGGTGGTGACCTCGTCATTCTGCGCCACCACCTGGTTGGCGAGATCCTCGACCGCCTCGATCTCGTCCCTTGTCATGCCCTTGTTATGCGCGAAATCGAAGCGCAGCCGATCGGGGGCGACGAGCGAGCCCTTCTGCGCCACATGATCACCCAGCACCTGGCGCAGCGCCTCATGCAGCAGATGGGTCGCCGAATGATGGATGCGGATACGGCGCCGGCGGTCGTGATCGACCTCGAGCTCGACCGGCTCGTCGATGCGGATGCTTCCGTCCTCGACGCGGCCGAGATGGGCATGGAGATCGCCGAGCTTCTTCTGGGTGTCGGTGACCCGGAAGCGGCCGCCGCCTGAGGTGCGGATGACGCCCTGATCGCCGACCTGGCCGCCGGCCTCGGCATAGAAGGGGGTCTGGTTGAGCACCAGCACGCCGGACTGGCCCTTCTCCAGGACCTGCTTCTCGCGTCCATCCTCGCCGACAATGGCGCGCACCACGCCTTCGGCGCTCTCGGTGTCATAGCCGAGGAACTCGCTCGCCCCGACCCGCTCGCGGATCTCGTACCACAGGGTCTCGGTCGTCGCTTCGCCGGAGCCCGCCCAGTTGCGGCGCGCCTCCTGGCGCTGCTTCTCCATTGCCGCGTGGAATGAGGCGAGATCAACGGTGATGCCGCGCGGCTTCAGGGCATCCTGGGTGAGGTCGAGCGGGACGCCATAGGTGTCGTAGAGGCGAAAGGCCACCTTGCCGGAAAACACGCCGCCGGGCTTGAGATCCTCCGACTCCTCCTCGAGCATGCGCAAGCCGCGCTCGAGGGTGCGGCGGAAGCGCGTCTCCTCGAGCTTCAGCGTCTCCTCGATCAGCGCCTCGGCGCGGCCCAGCTCGGGATAGGCCTCGCCCATCTCGCGCTTGAGGGCCGGAACGAGCTTCCACATCAAGGGCTCGCGGGCGCCGAGCAGCTCGGCATGGCGCATGGCGCGGCGCATGATCCGCCGCAGCACATAGCCGCGCCCTTCATTGGAGGGCAGCACGCCGTCGGCGATCAGGAAGGCGCTGGCGCGCAGGTGATCGGCGATCACCCGGTGGGAAGCGAGGGATGATCCCTCGGCCGCGGTGTCGGTCTCCTCCTCGATGGCGCGGATGAGCGAGCGGAAGAGATCCGTCTGATAATTGTCATGGGTGCCCTGGAGCACCGCCGAGATGCGCTCGAGCCCCATGCCGGTGTCGATCGAGGGGCGCGGCAGGTTCACCCGCTCCGACGGCGTCACCTGCTCGAACTGCATGAAGACGAGATTCCAGATCTCGATGAAGCGGTCGCCCTCGGCCTCGGCCGAGCCGGGCGGGCCGCCGGGAATGTGCTCGCCATGATCGTAGAAGATCTCCGAGCAGGGGCCGCAGGGCCCGGTCTCGCCCATCGACCAGAAATTGTCGGAGGTGGCGATGCGGATGATGCGGCTCTCGGGAAGGCCGGCAATGCGGCGCCACAGGCCGAAAGCCTCGTCGTCATCGACATAGAC
>JBKOZY010000484.1:0-7674 GCA_046726135.1 Pseudomonadota bacterium
GGTCAGCACCGTCTCGATATTGCCGCCAAGCATCTCGCGCGCCATGTCGAAATTCATCACGTCGCCTTCGTAATTCTTGACGATGAACACCGTCCCCTCGCCCCCCGCCACTGCCTCGCAGGCGGCCACCATCTGGTCGGGCGTCGGCGAGGTGAAGACCTGTCCGGGGCAGGCGGCGTCGAGCATGCCATGCCCGACCAGCCCGGCATGCAGCGGCTCATGGCCTGATCCGCCGCCCGAGATCAGGACGACCTTGCCGGATTTCGGCCGGCGGCGCCGCACGAAGCGATGCTCCTCATCGAGCGCCAAAATGTCGGAATGCGCCGCCACCAGCCCGTCGAGGCTTTCCGAAAGCACGGTCTCGACGCTGTTGATCAACTTCTTCATCTGGCCTCTCCAGCTTTCGACCTAATCCGATCCGGCAAGCACGCGGGAAACCTTGCGGGCGAAATCCATGATCAACGCATCGAAGCGGGCATTGCGCTGCGCACTGCCGAGATCGGGCAAGGCGAGAACCTGCCGCCGCATCTTGTGGCCTGGGCGGTCGTTCATATGCCAGAGGGGATGGGCCTTGGCATAGGCATCGAGAAACCGCCGGCGGACGGCCTGCGGGAAATGGCAGAGCTCGAAGATCGTGTCGAGATGGCGGACCGGAATCGGTGTCGCATATTGCGGATTGGCGATTTGCGACACGAAGCTGCGGTTCTTGCCGAGCGCCATCGCCAGCCGAAGCCGCGTTCCGGCGGGGCGCGCATCGAGGATCTCGCGAAGAATGGTCTTGTACTCGCGAACCGCATCGGCCGACTGCGATGAGGATGTTTCCTCCAATTCGCTCAACTGCCACCTCCGACCCGTGACCGGCAGACGGCTGCCTTGACCCGCGCCAGTGCCGCCGGCGCCACCGACAGCGATCTCAGTCCGCGCGCCAGCAGGTCCGGGACCTTCTCGACATCGGAGCCGAGGTCGCCGCAGATCGACAGCTCGATCCCCCGCGCCGCCGCGAATTCCGCCAGTCTCCCGATCACCAACGCGACCGCCGGATAGGCGCTGTCGGCGAGATCGGACACCGCCGGATTGTCGCGCGACGCCGCCGCCAGATATTGGGTGAGATCATTGGACCCGATCGAGAAGAATTCGGCCATCGGAAAGAGCTCCGGCAGGAGCGCCGGAAAGGGCACCTCGATCATCATGCCGAGCGGCGGCCTGGCACAGGCGATCTCCTGCCCGCGCATCGCGGCGAGCTCGTCATCGAAGAGCGCCGCCGCGGCGGTGAACTCCTCCGGCACCGTCACCATCGGCCACATCACCTTGAGATTGCCATGCACCGCCGCCCGACCAAGGGCGCGCAATTGCACGCGAAAAACCTCGGGGCGCCGCAGCGACAGGCGCAGGCCCCGGACGCCGAGAAAGCTGTTGGTTTCGTTCTCCGGCGTCAGCCCGGCGATCGGCTTGTCGCCCCCGGCATCGAGGGTGCGCACCGTCACCGGCTTGTCGCCGGCCCATTCGAGCAGCCGGCGATAGGCGCGATACTGCTCCTCCTCATCCGGCAGGCGATCCCCGTTATGGAACAGGAACTCGGTGCGCATCAGCCCGATACCGTCGCAATGGGCGCTGTCGATCGCCGCGGTCTCGGCCGGATCGGCGACATTGATCATCACCTTGACGGCAACGCCATCGGCGCTGACGGCCGGGCCCGAGCGATGCCGCGCCGCCTGTTTCTCCGCCGCCGCGAAAGCCTGCGCCGCCTCTTTCATCGATGATCGCGACATCGCATCGGGCGACAGCACGACGCGGCCGGTCGTGCCGTCGACGATCGCCTCGACATGCCCGATGGCCGGCACCTCGCCGAGGCCGGTCACCATCGGGACGCCGCGCGCCCGCGCCAGGATGGCGACATGGCTGAGCGGGCTGCCGCGCGCCAGCACGATCGCGCCGCCCTTGCTCCAGTCGATCGCCAGAAACCGGCTCGGCGGCAGATCCTCGCCGATCAGGATCGCGCCAGCCGGCAGCGCGGCGTCCGCCTCGCCGGCGAGAAGCCGCAGCACGCGGTCCTTGAGATCGGCGAGATCGCCGGCCCTGGCACGGAAATAATCGTCATCCGCCGCTTCATAATCGGCAATCTGCACTGCCAGAACGCCCTGCCAGGCATTGGCCGCCGACCGCCCGGTCATGATGCGCTCCATCACCGGCTCGAGCAGGGTCGGATCTTCGAGCATGGCGAGCTGGAACTCGACGATGCCCTTGGCATCCGCCGGTGCGCTGTCATGGAGGGTCCTGAGCTCGGCGGTCGCGACCTCCAGCGCGTCTCTCAGGGCAGCGCCCTCCGCCAGGGCGTCGCAGTCGACCCCGTCGGCCGGCACGTCGGGCCCGCGCAGCTGGATGATCGGTCCGGCAAAGATCCCGGGCGATGCCGGCCGCCCGACCCGTTCAACTGGTTGCGGCATCGGCATGATCCTCGTCGAAGTCACGCGCGACGAGCGCGCTCAGCGCATTCACCGCCTCGGCCGCGCCCTCCCCCTCGGCCCGGAAATGAAGCGTGGTGTCGCGCGGCGCCTTCAGCGCCATGACCTTGACGATGCTCTTGGCATCGATCCACGGTCCGGAGGCGTGCTGCGCCACCTCGATGCGGCAGCGAAAGCTCTTGGCGAGCTTGGTGAGCTTGACCGACGGCCGGGCATGCAACCCGACGGGATGCTTCATCAACACCGATCTGGCGGCGCTCGCTTCGCTCATGTGACGATCGTCCCGGCATAGAGTTCTTCGGCCGTGCTGCGCACTGCGGCGAGGCTCGACCCGGCCGAGGATTCGGTCGCCGCCATGACCGCGCCCTCGACGATCGGTGCGTTGCAGATCACCACCCGGTCGCGCCGGTCGGCCGGCAGCATCTCGATCGCCATCTCACTGTTGGTCTCGGCCCCGCCGAGATCGACCAGCACCGCGACCCCTTTCTCCGACCAGGCTTCCGCGATCGCCGCCATGATGCTTTCGACGCTGGTTCCAAGCCCGCCGCCCGGATCGCCGCCGCAATGCGCCAGCGGCACTTCCGGCCCCACCATCTGACGCACCATCTCGGCTGCTCCCCGCGCCACGTCCTTCGAATGCGAGACAATGACGATGCCGACATTGCTGCTGGTCATGACCGTTGCTCCAGGGCATCGAGAACCGCACGCACCATGATCTCGCTGGAACGGGCACCAGGATCCATATGACCGATCGAGCGCTCGCCGAGGAAGGATGCCCGGCCACGCGTCGCCTTGAGCAGGATGGTCGCCTGCGCCGCATCCCGGGCCGCCGACCGAAGCCCTTCCGAACCGGCACCGGCGGTGAGCGCCCGGTGAACCGGATCGAGCACATCGAGCAGCGTCTTCTGCCCGACCTCCGATTTGCCGCGTGCCTTGACGGCGGTGATGGCGCTCGCCAGCGCGCTCGCCACCTGAGCGCGATCGGGATCCGGCGGTATGGCCTTGGCCAGCGCCATGAACAGCGTGCCATAGAGCGGCCCCGAGGCGCCGCCGACCTTCATCACCAGCGTCATGCCGAGCTTGTGCAAAGCCGCCGGCAGGTCGCCCGCCGCCATTGCCTGCGCATCGGCCTTCACCGCCTCGAAACCGCGCTTCATATTGATGCCGTGATCGCCATCGCCGATTGCCTGGTCGAGCGCCGTCAGCTCATCGCTCGCGGCGATGATCCGGTCCGCCAGCGTGTCGATGAGAAGCCTGATGTCCTTGACGTCCATGGGCTCCTATCCCCGCAACCGGTTCCCGGCAGCATCGAAGAACAGCGGCCTGACCACCGACAGCTTGACCTGATCGTTGGGACCGAGATCGCTGTCGGGCGACGCCAGCGTGACGATCCGCCGCTCGCCGACCGACAGATGGAGATGGTTCTGGTCGCCGAGATGCTCGACCCACTCGACCTTGCCGGTCGCACCGCTGCCATTGGCTTTCTCGATCCGGATATTCTCGGTCCGCAAGCCCACGGTCTTGGTGCCGGCCGGCGGGCTGCCGGCGGGCAGCAACCCCTCGGGAACGAGATTGATCGAGGGCTGGCCGAGCCGCGTCGCCACATAGATGCTGTCGGGATCCTCATAGATCCGCCGCGGCGAGCCGAGCTGCACCAGCCTCCCGCGATCCAGGACGCCGATCCGGTCGGCCATGGTGAGCGCCTCGATCTGGTCATGGGTGACGAACAGCACCGTCGAGCCGAGATCGGCCTGGATGCGCTTCAGCTCGAGCCTGAGCTCGCTCCTGAGCTTGGCGTCGAGCGACGACAGCGGCTCGTCCATCAGATAGATGGCGGGGCGCCGCACCAGCGCCCGCCCGATCGCCACCCGCTGCATCTCGCCGCCCGACAGTTGCGTCGCCCGGTTGTCGAGCTTGGGGGAAATGTGCAAGAGCGCCGCCACCTCGCCGACCCGGCTGCGGATCTGCTCGCTGCTCATCCGCCGTACCGGCGAGCGCAGCGGGAAGGCCAGATTGTCGAACACCGACAGATGCGGATAAAGCGAGAACTGCTGGAACACGAAGGCGACGTCGCGCTCCGCCGGCGCGATATTGGTGACATCGCGACCGCCGATCCTGACCGCTCCGCTGTCGGCTTTCTCGAGTCCGGCGGCGAGGCGCAGCGTCGTGGTCTTGCCCGCCCCGGTGGGTCCGAGGAGAATCACGAACTCGCCATCGCCGATTTCGAGCGACAGGTCGGACACGGCGGTGACCTTGCCGAACCGCTTGGTAACGTCGATGAGCTGAACGTCAGCCACGGGCCGCCCCCTCATGCAGTGCCGAGCGCACTGCCTTGCCGCTGATCTTGTCGAACACCGACAGCCGCTCCGGCCGGAAGGTCAGCCCGATCGGTTCGCCAGGCTGGAGCAGCCGGTCGGCCGGAAGTCGGGCCTTGACCTTTCCCACCGCGGTGTCGACCGTCACGATCTGGGTCGAGCCGAGATATTCGGCGCCGAACACCTGGCCGCGCAATCCGCCCTCGGAGGTGAAGCGGACATGCTCGGGCCGCACCCCCAGCACCAGCTCGGGACCCGCCGCCGGCTCGCGCAGCCGCGGCATCACGACCTCCGCACCATCGAGCGCCAGCCGGTCGGCCCCCTGATCGAGCGCGCCGTTGAACGCCAGCAGATTCATCGCCGGCGAGCCGATGAAGTCGGCGACGAACAGGCTGGCCGGCCGGTCATAGACCTGCTGCGGCGGACCGAGCTGCTCGACCACGCCGCGATTCATGATGGCGATGGTGTCGGCCATCGACATCGCCTCGAGCTGGTCATGGGTGACATAGACGGTGGTGGCGCCGATGCGGTTGTGCAGCGCCCGGAGCTCGGTGCACATCAGCGTCCGGAATTCGGCATCGAGCGTGCCGAGCGGCTCGTCCATCAGGAACGCCTTGGGCCGCCGGATGATGGCGCGCCCGAGCGCCACCCGCTGCCGGTCGCCGCCGGCCAGGCCGGAGACCGGGCTGTCGAGCAGATGATCGATCCGCAAGAGCCGCGCCGTCTCCTCGACGCGCTGACGGGTCTCCTGCCGGCTCACCCCCTGGCACCGCAGCGGAAAGCCGATATTCTGCCGCACATTCATATGCGGATAGAGCGCGAACAGCTGGAACACGAAGGCGATGTCGCGCGCCGAGGCCCGGCGGAACGCCACGTCCTCGCCATCGAGGAAGATCTGGCCCGAGGTCGGCAGCTCGAGTCCGGCGATCATCCGCAGCGTCGTCGTCTTGCCGCAGCCCGAGGGCCCGAGCAGGCAGAAGAACGAGCCGTCGGGAATGGTGAAGCTCGACTCCTTCACTGCGGCAAACTCGCCGAACATCTTCCGCAATTTCGCGACCCGGATCTCAGCCATCGGCCTATTCCGGAAATTTCGAAACGATGATGAACATCGCCGTGCCGGCGAGCGTCGTCAGAAACGACCAGGTGTAGAGATCGACGGTGAACGGCTGCATCAGCATGATGACGCCGGCGGCGATCACCACCGTGGCGAGGTTCTCCCATGGGCCGCGGCGGAGGGTGAGGAACCGCCTGAGGAACGGCTCCTTGGCCGGCGGCCGGGGCATGGCGGTCGGCTCGGTCATTTGCGCACCGCCCCGAAGGTGATGCCTCTGAGCAGGTGCCGCCGCAGCAGCACGGTGAATACCAGGATCGGCACCAGGAAGAGCGTGGTGCCGGCGCCGACGGCGGGCCAGTCCATGCCGCCCTCGCCGATGATCGTCGGGATGAAGGGCGGCGCCGTCTGGGCGCTGCCCGACGTCAGGAGCACCGCGAAGGCATATTCGTTCCAGGCGAAGATCAGGCAGAAGATCGCGGTCGCGGCGATGCCGGTGGCGGCCTGCGGCAGCACCACCTTCCAGAAGGCCTGGAGCCGCGTATAGCCATCGATCATCGCCGCTTCCTCATATTCGCGCGGGATCTCGTCGATGAAGCCCTTGAGCAGCCACACCGCCAGCGACACGTTCACCGCCGTGTAGAGCAGGATCATGCCGAGCGCGGTGTCGGACAGGCCGAGATGGCGGTACATGAGGTAGATCGGGATCGCCACCGCGATCGGCGGCATCATTCGCGTCGACAGGATGAAGAACAGGAGATCGTCCTTGAGCGGCACTCGGAAGCGCGAGAAACCATAGGCCGCGAGCACCCCGAGCACCACCGCGCAGAAGGTCGACCCGAAAGCGATCACCACCGAGTTGATGAAGCGCGGCAGATAGTTGGACGGGCCGGCGATCACCATGTCGCGGCTGCGGGTGATGCGATCGCACTCCGACCGCGGCGGGCCGAGCGCATCGATATAGTCCTGGGTCTGGCGCGTGCGCGTGGTGAAGAGGTTGCAATAGCCCTCGAGCGACGGGGTAAACACCACTTTCGGCGGATAGGAGATCGAATCGGGCGGCGTCTTGAAGCCGGTGATGAAGATCCAGAACAGCGGAATCATCGACACCAGCGCATAAACGATGACGATGCCGCCGGCGACGCGCCGCGACAGTGTTCCCGGCTCGACGACCGAATGGGCGGTGGTGGCGCTCATCGCTGCTTCACCCGGTTCAGTGCCTTGACATAGATGTTGGCGAGGCCGAACACCGTGACGAACAGGATGATCGCGAAGGCCGAGGAGAAGCCGGTGCGCCACTTCTCGAAGGCTTCGCGCTTGAGCGTGATGGAGGCGACCTCGGTGGTCGATCCCGGACCGCCGCCGGTCAGCAGATTGACCATGTCGAACATCTTGAAGTTCTCGATGCCGCGGAACAGCACCGCGAGCATGATGAAGGGCAGCGCCATCGGCAGCGTGATCGACCAGAACTGCCGCCATTTGGAGGCGCGGTCGACCTCGGCCGCTTCATAGATGTAGTCGGGGATGGACCGCAGGCCCGCCAGGCAGATCAGCATCACATAGGGCGTCCACATCCAGGTATCGACGATGATGATCGACCAGGGCGCCAGCGCCACCGTGCCAGTCATTTCGAAAGATGACGGCGGCACGCCGGTGAAGAACGAGACGATATAGTTGAAGAGCCCGATCTGCGGTTGATACAGGAACCGCCAGAAATTCCCCACCACCGCCGGCGACAGCATCATCGGGATGAGGATCACGGTGGCCCAAAAACCGTGGCCGCGGAATTTGCGGTCGAGCAGGTAAGCGAGGGCGAAGCCCAGCACCATCTCGAGCAGGATCGTCC
>JBKOZY010000485.1:0-4203 GCA_046726135.1 Pseudomonadota bacterium
CGCGTCGGTGCGCCGTGTCACGGCGACGGCGCTCGTCATTGCTGGCCTGGCAGTGACGGGGCCGACGACGGCGCGTGCTGCCGAATCGATCGCCGCCGCTCTCGGCTCCTCCTATATGGGCAACCCGACGCTCAATGCCGAACGGGCGCGCCAGCGGGCCACCGACGAGACCGTGCCGCAGGCGTTGTCGGGCTGGCGGCCGACGGTGTCGGCCAATGGCGATGCCGGCGTGGCGTGGAACGACTCGAGCATCACCAAGCCGACGCGGACCGAACCGGCGGGCGTGGCGGTGACGCTGACGCAGCCGGTGTTTCGCGGCTTCAGGACCGTCAGCGAGACCGCTCAGGCCGAGGCTCTGGTCAGCGCCGGCCGCCAGAGCCTGCTGTCGGTGGAACAGCAGGTGCTGCTCGATGCTGCCACCGCCTATATGAATGTGATCCGCGACCGCAACGTTCTTCAGCTTCGCCAGAAGAATGTCGATGTGCTGACCGAGCAGCTCAAGGCATCGCAGGCGCGGTTCGATGTCGGCGAGATCACCCGCACCGACGTGGCGCAGTCGCGGGCGAGCCTGGCGCAGTCACAATCGGCGCGCGCGGCGGCGGAAGCGAATCTGGCCGCTTCGGTGGCCAATTTTCTGCGAATCATCGGCCATGCACCAGCGACCTTGCGTTTTCCGCAGATTTCGCCGTTGACGCCGAAGTCGCTCGACAGCGCGCTCGCCATGGCCGAGCGGATCAATCCCAATATTCTTGCCGCCGCCTTCAACGAGGAGGCGGCGCGCCAAAATATCGACCTCGTGCAAAGCGGCCTGCTTCCCGTGGTCTCTTTCAACGCGCAATACACCTACAACCACGAGCCCTCTGCCGGCATCGAGTGGACCGACCAGGCGACCCTGTTCGGACAGGTGCAGATCCCGGTTTATGAGGGCGGCCTGATCTATTCGCAGGTGCGTCAGGCCAAGCAGACGGATAGCCAGCGTCGGCTCGAGGTGGTGGACGTGCGCCGGCAGGTGCGTGAGCAGGTGTCGAATGCATGGAACCTGCTGAAGGCGGCCGAGGCGGTGATCGTTTCAAGTCGCACCCAGGTCGAGGCCAACCAGCTCGCTCTCGAAGGCGTGCGCCAGGAGGCGCTGGTGGGGTCGCGCACAACGCTCGATGTGCTCGACGCCGAGCAAACCTTTGTCGATTCGCAGGTGCTGCTGGCGACCGCGGAGCGCGACCGCATCGTCTCGGCCTATCAGCTGATTGCCTCCATAGGCCATATGACGGCGCGGGATCTCGGCCTCAACGTCGTTTTCTACGATGTCGAGCAGAATTATCTCGATGTCCGCTACAAATGGATCGGCACCCGGGCAAACACCGTGGATTGAACGGTTTCTGTCGATAACCGGCTCGCCGATGCGGCGTCGCAATTTGCCCTGAGGAGGAATTCGGGCAATCTCATGGCCGCAGAAAAAAGTGATTCGCGTGAAGTGAGGCGGCATGGGCAGGGCGAAGACGGCACAGGATCCCTCGATCGAATCGCTGCTCGACTCGATCCGCCGCGCTATCCATGACGGCAGCGCCGGCTCGGAAGAATTGCCGACGGCCAAGGCACAGCCGGTGGCAACTGGACCGAAAGCTGACGCCGCCGACTGCCCGCGGCCGGGCAAGGCTCCGCCGGCGCCGCTGCGACCGGTGCAGCCGCAGTCTCCCGGCTTGCGGCCGGCGCAGGCTGGCGAGCTCGCGGGCGTGAGGCCGACGCTGCGCCCGGTCCAGACCAAGCCGGCGCCACCGGTCGTCGCGGGCGCGATGCGCGAGATGCGGGTGAACCTGGCCTCGACAGGCTCCGGTCCGGGAGCGCTGGCGACCCGCACCGATGATTTCCTGGCACTGCGCAACCGGCTGGCCAATCTCTCGGTCACCCGCGACCGGCTGTCGCGGACGCTTTCGGGCCAGGACAATGGCTTTGCCGGAATCCTGGGCGGCGATGTGCGGCTGGAGGAGGCGCTGGCGCGGGCCGGCGGCCAGAAAGTGCCGGAACACATGCCGTCCTATGACAGCTTCCGCGACACGGCGCCGGCGCTGCGCAGCGAGTCGATGCAATCGGCTTCCCCGCTTGACGACGTCGTCTATGCGCAATCGCGGCCGCATGGGTCGCGCTTCGCTGCCGATTATGAGAGCGATGCGGCGACCTATGATCCGCTCGGCGGCCTTGAAGAGCCGGTTCCGCTCGCCGAGGAGCAGAATTACGGCTATGGCGAGCCCGATGTTGGTGCAACCGACGATTATCGGGGGAATGGTCATGAGTCGGCCCACTCCTGGCTGCCGGCGCATCCCGCCTATGCGGCCAGGCAGGCGACCGTCGATCCATCGGGTATTCTCTCGGCCGACGCGAGCGATGCGACGGCAAGCGCCTTCAACCGGCTCGCCGACACCATCGTGGCACAGGCGACGGCCGGCAACCGATCGGTCGAGGAGATCACCCGAGAGGTGCTTCGGCCGATGCTGAAAAGCTGGCTGGACGAGCATTTGCCACGCGTCGTCGAGCGGCTGGTGCGCGAGGAAATCGAGCGGGTGGCCCGGCGCGGCGGCCGGTAGCGGACGTTCTGCATTGAAAGCTGCCGTGCCGTGGTGTTTAACCGCAAGCTCCAAAACGCGCCACAAGCACCATGCTCGACAAGACCTACGACCCTGCTGCCAGCGAGCAGCGCATTTATGAACGCTGGGAGACCGCCGGCTCCTTCCGCTGCGGCAGACGGCCGGACGCCGAGCCTTTCACCATCGTGCTGCCGCCTCCCAATGTCACCGGCTCGCTCCATATGGGCCATGCGCTCAATGTCACGATTCAGGACATTCTTTGCCGATTCGAACGGCTGCGGGGCAGGGACGTGCTGTGGCAACCCGGCACCGATCATGCCGGCATCGCCACGCAGATGGTGGTCGAGCGCCTGCTGGTGCAGGAGAATCAGACCGACCGGAAGACCATGGGGCGGGAAGCCTTCGTCCGTCGGGTCTGGGAGTGGAAGAATGTGTCCGGTGGCCAGATTGCACAGCAGCTTCGGCGGCTTGGCGCCTCCTGCGACTGGTCGCGCGAGCGCTTCACCATGGATGAAGGCCTGTCGCGGGCGGTCATCAGGGTTTTCGTGCAGCTCTACAAGCAGGGCCTGATCTACAAGGACAAGCGGCTGGTCAATTGGGACCCGAAGCTCCTGACCGCGATTTCCGACCTTGAGGTGCAGGACGTCGAGGTCAAGGGCCAGCTCTGGTACTTCCGCTATCCGATCGAGGGCTCCGACCGCTTCATCACGGTCGCCACCACCCGCCCGGAGACGATGCTCGGCGATACCGGGGTCGCGGTTCATCCCGACGATGAGCGCTATCGCGATCTGGTGGGGCGCCACGCCGTTCTGCCGCTGGTCGCCCGGCGCATCCCGATCGTCGCCGATCCCTATTCCGATCCCGAGAAGGGCACCGGCGCGGTCAAGATCACCCCGGCGCATGACTTCAACGATTTCGAGGTTGCCCGCCGGCACGACCTGCCGATGGTCAACATCCTTGCCGCCGACGCCACGATGGCGTTGCGCGACAATCCCGATTTCGTCGCCGGCGTGCCGCGCAGCGACGAGCTGGTGACGCTGATCATGGGGCTTCACGGCGCCGATCGGTTCGAGGCGCGCAAGATCGTCGTCGACAAGATGACCGAAGCCGGCCTCCTGGAGAAGGTCGAACCGCATGTCTACCAGGTGCCGCATGGCGACCGCTCGGGCGTGGTCATCGAGCCATGGCTGACCGAGCAATGGTATGCCGACGCTGCCACCCTGGCACAGCCGGCGATCGAGGCTGTCGAAAGCGGCAAGACGTTCTTCGTCCCCAAGCAATGGGAGAAGACCTATTTCGAGTGGATGCGCAACATCCAGCCCTGGTGCATCTCGCGGCAGCTGTGGTGGGGCCACCAGATTCCCGCCTGGTATGGGCCCGACGGGACAGTCTTCGTCGAGGAGACCGAGGATCTGGCGCTCGCCGATGCCGCCCGCCATTACGGAGCGCGCACCAATCTGACCCGCGACGAAGACGTGCTCGATACCTGGTTCTCCTCGGCATTATGGCCGTTCTCGACGCTGGGCTGGCCCGACCGGACGCCGGAGCTCAAGCGCTATTACCCGACCGACGTGCTGGTCACCGGCTTCGACATCATCTTCTTCTGGGTGGCGCGGATGATGAT
>JBKOZY010000486.1:0-2816 GCA_046726135.1 Pseudomonadota bacterium
ATCAATGGCTCGTCGTTCAAGGACATTCTCGAGCTGTTCGAGGTGAATCGCGACACGCGGGCGGTGATGATGATCGGCGAGATCGGCGGACCGCAGGAGGCGGAGGCTGCGCAGTTCATCAAGGAGAACATGAAGAAACCGGTGGTCGCCTATGTCGCTGGCCTCTCGGCACCGAAAGGCCGTCGAATGGGCCATGCGGGCGCCATCATCTCGGCATTCGGCGAGAGCGCCAGCGAGAAAGTCGAGATCCTGCGCGAGGTCGGCGTGACAATCGCACCCTCGCCATCCGAGATCGGCGAGGCGGTGGCCGATGTTCTGAGGCGCGCGGCGTGACGACGAGCCGGCATATCGTGCGGGCGGTCGCGCCGGCCGGCGATCACGATGGACAGGCGCATTACATCGACCAGCTGATCGAGCTCCTGTGGGGCGAGTTCATGGCCGTGGTCTCCGGGCGCGTGCCCAAGCTCAGGCGGATGCTGGAAGGCGGCCTGTCATTGAGCGCGCTCGACGCCGATGATCGGGTCGCGTTCCTGCAGGCCACCGGAATCTGGTTCCAGCTGCTCAGCATTGCCGAGGAGAATGCGGCAATGCGGAGCCGACGGCGGCTCGAGCAAGATGGCGGCCCGGACGCGGTGGTCGGCTCGTTCTGCAATGTCATCGGCGAGATTGCAGCGGCCGGCGTGTCGCCGCGCGATATCGGGGTCATGCTGATAAGCGCCGATGTGCGCTCGACGCTGACGGCGCACCCGACCGAGGCCAAGCGCGTCACCGTGCTCGAGCTGCATCGGCGAATCTATCGCAAGTTGATCGAGCTCGAGCACGCGCGATGGACGCCGCGTGAGCGCGACAGGCTGATTGCCGAGGTCCGAGCCGAAATCGATGTGCTGTGGATGACTGGCGAGCTTCGGCTGGAGCGGCCTACCGTCGACAATGAGATTGCGTGGGGCCTGCATTTTTTCCGCGAGGTGCTGTTCGATGTGATGCCACAGGTTTTGGAGCGCCTCGAATATGCGCTGATGCGGCATTATCCAGAGTCACCGGTCGATGTCCCTGGCTTTTTCCGTTTCTCGTCGTGGATCGGCGGCGACCGCGATGGCAATCCCGGCGTCACGGCGGCGATCACTGCTCGCGCCATCGAGGAAGGTCGGGGGGCCGCCATCGAACGGTTCCGGCAGCGCCTGTCATTCATGGTCAGGACGCTCTCGATCAGCGCCAATCTCATTGCACCGCCCGAAGAATTCACCGTCAGGCTCGAGGAGCTCAAGCGCGAGAGCGGTGCCGCCGAGGCGATCGGCGAGCGCAATGCCGGCGAGGTGTTCCGGCAATATTTTGCCAGCATGGAGATGCGGCTGGCGGCATCGCTCAAGTTGGCGGTCGGTACCCATGGCGCCAAGCCCTATCTCGAGGGCAAGGAATTCGTCCGCGACCTCACGATCGCCGAGACGGCGCTGACGCAGATGGGAGCCGACAGCGCTTCCCGGCTGATCGTCAGGCCGCTCAGGCGCGAGGCGGAAGTCTTCGCCTTCCATACAGTCAGTCTCGACGTCCGGCAGAATTCGACGGTGATCAATCGGACCCTGGCCGAGATCTGGTCGCGTGCAAGCGCGCCCGAGGCGGACAGCCCAAGCCCGGACACGCCGGCCTTCGCCAGGCGGCTGAGGGACGAGCTTCGCCGGCCAGCAGGGCGCCGCCCGCCGGTCGAGGACCTCTCGGAGGAGGCGCTCGAAACAATTGCGCTGTTCGAGCTCCTGCGCGACAAGCTCGCCGGGCCGGAGCGCCAGGCGATCGGTGCCTTCATCCTGTCGATGACCCGCTCGGCAGACGATCTCATGGCGGTCTACTGCCTCGCCCGGTTCGCCGGGCTCAACATCGACAGCCTGCGCATCGTGCCGCTGTTCGAGACCATCGAAGATCTGCGGCGGGCGCCGGAGATCATCCGTGAACTGATGAAAACCCCTGCGGTCAGGCAAAATGTCGAGCGCCATGGCGGGATCCAGGAGATCATGCTCGGCTATTCCGATTCGAACAAGGATGGCGGGTTCTTCTGCTCGACCTTCGGGCTCATCAAGGCGCAGCGCGATATCGTTGCAGCGGCCCGCGAGGCCGGCGTTGCGGTGAGCTTCTTTCCTGGACGCGGCGGGTCGGTGAGCCGCGGTGGCGCGCCGACCGGACGGGCGATTGCCACCCAGCCGGCAAGCACGGTCGCCGGGCGGCTTCGGGTCACCGAGCAGGGCGAGGTGGTAACGAGCAAGTTCGCCAATCGCGGCACGGCGCTTTACAATATGGAGCTGCTGTCGGCGAGTGTCATCGCCCATACGCTCAAGTCGGAGATCGAGCCAGAGCTCAAGGTCAATCCCGATTTCGACAAGGCGCTCGAGGAGCTGTCGCAATCATCGCGGCAACAATACCGGCAGCTGGTCGAGCAGCCGGGTATGGCAATCTATCTGCAGCAGGCATCGCCGATCGAGGAGCTGTCGCTGCTCAATATCGGATCGCGTCCGACGCGTCGCTTCGGCTCGAAAGGAATAGACGATCTGAGAGCGATCCCCTGGGTGTTCGCCTGGAGCCAGAACCGACATCTGATCACGGGTTGGTATGGCATCGGCACGGCGCTCTCCGGCTACGCGAGAGCGCATGGCGCGGGCGGGCACCGGCAGCTCGGGCAGATGTATGAGCGCTCGCGGGTGTTCCGGCTGATCGTCGATGAGGTGGAAAAGACGCTGGCGCTCACCGACATGGCGATCGCCCAATCCTATGCAGCGCTGGTCGCCGACCGGGCCCAGAGCCGATTCATCCTTGACCTCGTCAAGGGCGAG
>JBKOZY010000487.1:0-7012 GCA_046726135.1 Pseudomonadota bacterium
ACATGCATGTCGATCTCGACTATGCGACGCTGCGCCGGGAGCTGCCCGCCGGCATCGAGCCGGCCTATGACGGCTTGCGCATTGAGATTGAAAGCAGCAAATGGCACGGATGACAGATTGGGCCGTGTTGGAGAGAGGCGAGGACGGCGGCTTTGGCGTGCTGCTTGAGCGCGTCGATCGTTTCGTGAGCGCAGCAGGCATGAACCGATCCAGCTTCTTTGGGCTGGCAGCTCGACGCATGCTCGACCAAGAAAAAGGCAAGACCATTGGATAACCGCCACACGAACATTCCATAATATCCATTATGCGAATCGCTGACATGGCAACGGAGCAATGACGATCAAGGACAGAGACCCGCGCGATATCAAGACCTTGCTTGCCGTCATGCGCGATCTGCGCAACCCTGCGACGGGCTGTCCCTGGGACCTCGAGCAAAGCTTCGGCACCATCGCCCCCTACACCATCGAGGAGGCCTATGAGGTCGCCGACGCGATCGCGCGGCAGGATCTCGACGAGCTGCGCCAGGAGCTCGGCGATCTGCTGCTGCAGGTCGTCTACCACTCGCAGATGGCCGAGGAATTGGGCCGCTTCGGCTTTGCCGATGTGGTCGAGGCGATCACCCGCAAGATGGTCCGCCGCCATCCCCATGTATTCGGCTCGGACGCCGAGCGCGCCATGCCGCCGCCCAAGGGCTTCTGGGAGGCCGAAAAGGCCAAGGAGCAGGCAGAGCTCCGCACTGCGCCCAAAGGCGTGCTCGACGGCGTCCCCGTCGCTCTGCCGGCGCTCACCCGCGCCGTCAAGCTCCAGGCCAAGGCCGCCCGCGTCGGCTTCGACTGGCCGTCCAGCGACGAGGTCCTGACCAAGATCGCCGAGGAGTGCCAGGAGCTGCGTGACGCCGCGCGCAACCAGGATGCCGATGCGCACACCGTCGAGGAATATGGCGACCTGCTCTTCGCCATGGCCAATCTCGCCCGCCATCTCGGCATCGATCCAGAAGCCGCCTTGCGGGGCGCCAATGCCAAGTTCGAGCGGCGCTTCCGCCATATCGAGAAGGAGCTCGAGGCCCGTGGACGGACCCCGGCGCAGTCCGATCTCGCCGAGATGGATGGCTTATGGAACGACGCCAAGGCCAAGGAGCGGGTCTGACCCATGCCCTTGATTTCGATCGAGGAACTGGCCGGCGCCCTGCCCGCCGCGGCTCCCTTGATCGGCCTGGACCTCGGGACCCGGACCATCGGCATCGCCGTGTCGGACCGGCTGCGCAAGGTGGCAAGCGCCCGGACCGTGCTGCGTCGCACCCGCTTCCAGCAGGATGCCCGCGCGCTGATCGAGCTCGCGACCAAAGAAGCCGCCGCCGGCATTGTGATCGGCCTTCCCCTCAATATGGATGGCAGCGAGGGGCCACGCGCCCAGGCTACCCGCGCCTTTGCCCGCAATCTCGAAAAGCTGACCCCCATCCGTTTGATTTTCTGGGACGAAAGGCTCTCGACCGTGGCCGTCGAGCGGATGCTGATCGACAGCGACACGAGCCGCGCCCGCCGTGCCGAGCTGGTCGACAAGCTGGCCGCCGCCTGGATCCTGCAAGGCGTGCTCGACCGGCTCGCTGACCTCACAGCTGCGGCATCGCCCGATCGATGAGCGCGTCGATCTCCGCCTTTTCGAGGCTGTAGCGGCGGGCCCCGCTTTCGAGGCGGGTCCGGACATAGGCATCGACCACCACCCCCGGCGCATGGCGTGCCAGCAGCGATGCGGCAGCCACATGGACGAGCCGCTCGACATCGCGGCGCAGCGACAGCGAGTCCGCCTCGATGATGGGTTGCAGCAGCGCCCGCTCCGCGCTGGACGCGAGCGGGCACTGATCGAGCACCCGCTCGAGCGCCTCGGGGCTGCTCCGCACCGCCCGCTGGACATCGAGGCACATGATATTGCCGGAACCCTCCCAGATCGCGTTGATCGGCGCCTCGCGATAGAGCCGCGCCAGCGGCCAGTCCTCGACATAGCCATTGCCGCCGAGGCACTCCATCGCCTCGAAGGCAAACCCCGGGAGGCTCTTGCAGACCCAATATTTGATCGCCGGTGTCATCAGCCGCATGATGGACTGCTCTGCCGCATCATCCTTCTGGCGGTCGAAGGCGCGGGCGAGGCGGAACACCAGGGCGGTCGCCGCCTCGACCTCGAGGGCGAGATCGGCGAGCACCTGCCGCATCAATGGCTGCTCGATCAGCGGGCGGCCGAACACGATGCGCTGCCGGCAGTGGTTGAGCGCCACCGCAAGCGCGAACCGCGCCAGGGCGGCGGAGGACACCGCACAATCGAGCCGGGTCAGCGTCACCATGTCGATGATGGTGGCGATCCCCCGTCCCTCGACACCCAGCAGGAAGCCATGGGCGCCGTCGAACACCACTTCCGAGGAGGCATTGGACCGGTTGCCGAGCTTGTCCTTGAGCCGGCGGAAATGGATGGCATTGCGCCGGCCATCCGAAAGCCAGCGCGGTAGCAGGAAGCAGCTGAGCCCGCCCGGTCCCTGGGCCAGGATGAGAAAGGCATCCGACATCGGCGCCGACATGAACCATTTCTCGCCATGGACGACATGGTGGTCGCCCGAAGGCACCGCCCGCGTCGTGTTGGTGCGCACATCGCTGCCGCCCTGGCGCTCCGTCATGCCCATGCCGAAGGTCAGGGCGCGCTTGTCGGCCGCTGGCAGGAACCGCGGATCATAGTCGCGCACCATGGCGCGGCGGGCGAGGTCGGCGGCGAGTCCGGAGCCTTCCCGGAGCACGGCAAGGGCCGCGTTGGTCATGGTGACCGGGCAGCAATGACCGGCCTCCATCTGGACGGCGAGATAGAAGCCGGCGGCCCGCGCCAGATGGCCGGTTCCCGGCTCGAAGGCGCCGAAGGTGAGCCCCTGCCCGGCGCTCGACGCCATCAGCCGGTGATAGGCCGGATGATACTCGACCTCGTCGAGCCGCTCGCCGATCCGGTCATAGGCCTGAAGCACCGGTGTGATCCGGTTGGCGAGCTCGCCGAGATGCTGGGCTTCGGCGCTGCCGGCCACCGCACCGAAGGCGACGAGGCCATGGCCTGCGAGGTCGAGTCCCTGCGCCTCCAGCACCTGGCGCAGCACTTGATCGCTGGTGAAGAGATTGACGTCGCTGAAGGGTGCCGGCTGGTTCGCGTCCATGGACAGGGACGGTATCACGCCGCGCCGGCTCTCGTCCGGGCCTATTCCCTATTGCCTAACCGCCCGCCTCTCCCTATAGAGGCCCCTTTGATGACCCAGGTCGCCGAGTCCCCCTCCCCGACGCCGCCTCCGATCCTGAAAAGCCGGCATATTCTCTCCATCGCTCCCCTGACGGGCGAGGAGATCATCGCCATACTCGATCTCGCCGACCGCTATGTCGAGCTCAACCGGCAGATCCGCAAAAAGCAGTCGGTGCTCTCGGGGCGCACCCAGATCAACCTGTTCTTCGAATCCTCGACCCGCACCCAGAGCTCCTTCGAGCTCGCCGGCAAGCGGCTCGGCGCCGACGTCATGAACATGTCGGTAAGCACCTCGGCGGTCTCCAAGGGCGAGACCCTGCTCGACACCGCCATGACGCTCAACGCCATGCAGCCGGACCTCCTGATTGTGCGCCACCATGCCTCCGGCGCCGCCGAGCTCCTGTCGCGCAAAGTGTCCTGTGCCGTCATCAATGCCGGCGACGGCCAGCACGAGCACCCGACCCAGGCCTTGCTCGACGCCCTCACCATCCGCCGTCGCCTCAAGCGCATCGAGGGGCTGGTGGTAGCGATCTCCGGCGATGTCGCCCACTCCCGGGTAGCGCGCTCGAATCTCCTGCTGTTCCAAAAGCTTGGCGCCGAGGTACGGCTCATCGCGCCATCGACCCTGCTCCCCGCCGGCGTCGAGCGGTTGGGTGCCACCATCCACCGCGACATGCGCGAAGGGCTCAAAGGCGCCGATGTGGTGATGATGCTGCGGCTACAGCTCGAGCGCATGAGCAGCGCCTATATCCCATCCACCCGCGAATATTACCGCTTCTACGGCCTCGATGCCGACAAGCTTAGCGCCGCCAAGCCGGGGGCGCTGGTCATGCATCCGGGGCCGATGAACCGCGGCGTCGAGATCGACTCCGCCGTCGCCGACGGTGTCCAGTCGGTCATCCGCGAGCAGGTCGAGATGGGGGTGGCGGTGCGCATGGCGGTTCTCGACGCGCTCGCCCGCAACCTGCCGGGCGGCGGCAACCGATGATGGCGCCACAGATCCGAGGCGATGCGACACGGCGTGCTTTCGTCAATGCCCGCCTGGTTGATCCCGCCGCCGGCATCGACCTGGAAGGTGGCATTATCATCGCCGATGGCCGGATCGTCGCTGCCGGCCCGTCGGTGTCCGCAGCTTCGGCCGGCTCCGGCACCCCGGTCACCGATTGTCGTGGCCGGCTGCTGATCCCCGGGCTGATCGACATGCGGGTGTTCACCGGCGAGCCTGGCAACGAGCACCGCGAGACCCTCGCCTCGGCCTCGGCCGCGGCCGCCGCCGGCGGCGTCACCACCATCATCGTCATGCCCTCGACCGATCCGGTGATCGACGATGCGGCGCTTGTCGATTTCATCCTGAGGCGGGCCCGCGACACCGCCATCGTTCGCGTCGCGCCGATGGCCGCCATCACCAAGGGAATGAACGGCGTGCTGATGACCGAGATCGGCACCCTCAAGGAGGCCGGCGCGGTGGCGGTGACCGACGGCCGCCGCGCCGTCACCAATGCCCGCGTGTTCCGCCGGGCGCTCGCCTATGCCAAGGATTTCGGCATGCTGGTGGTGCAGCATGTCGAGGAGCCGGAGCTCGCCACCGGCGTGATGAATGAGGGCGAGATCGCGACCCGCCTCGGCCTGCCGGGCATTCCGACCGCTGCCGAGGTGATCATGCTGGAGCGCGACCTGAGGCTGGTCGAGCTGACCGGTGCCCCCTATCACGCCGCCCAGATCTCCTCCACCGCCGCGCTCGAGGTGATCCGCGCCGCCAAAGCGCGTGGCCTGCCGGTGTCATGCGGCGTGTCGATCAACCATCTGACCCTCAACGAGCATGACGTCGGCGCCTACCGCACCTTCTACAAGCTGTCGCCGCCGTTGCGTTCGGAGGACGATCGCCGGGCGCTGGTCGAAGGAGTGCGTGACGGCACCATCGACGTCATCGTGTCGAGCCATGATCCCCAGGATGCCGACACCAAGCGCCTCCCCTTCGCCGAGGCGGCCTTCGGTGCATCGGGCCTCGACACCCTGCTGTCGGCGGCGCTGATCCTGCATCACTCGAGCGAGGTCGCGCTGCCCCGCCTGGTCGAGACCATGACGGCGGCACCGGCTGCTCTGCTTGGCCTCGAAAGCGGCCGGCTGACACCAGGCTCGCCTGCCGATTTCGTCATCGTCGACCTCGACAGGAGCTGGCAGGTGCGCGACGAGGATCTCAAGACGCGCTCGAAGAACTCGCCCTATGAGCACCGCACCCTGACCGGCCGCGCCATCGAGACGGTGGTGGCAGGCCGCAGCGTTTGGCGGAACGCCAGCGGCGAGGGTTGAGGCTCGGCGTCATCCGAAGGGCTCCGTCTCTAACCAGTCGCGGATGGCGCTGACCTTCTGCGGGTATCTTCCTCCAAGCCCTTCGAGACCATCGGCGATCTTGCTCACCTCGTCCCGGAGCGCGTGACGATGGTCGTCCGTCTCGCCCTGCGATCGCGGGCAACGAATTGCAGCAGCGGCATGATCTCCTCTGCACCGAAATGCTCGATCCTGCTGAGGAGAGACACGTAATGCAGAACATGGTCGGCATAACTGCGTGAGTTGTAGGGCACCTTCGCGGCGCTGCCTTGCGACACCTCGAGTGCATTTCTTGCGCTGATCCTGAGATCAAGGCCGAGGAGATCAAACTCCGACTGGTAGAATTCGAGTTGCTGATGAGCCCTGGCAGTTGTCGTCAATCGATTCAATATGTCGGTCAAGGAAGCGTCGTCCATGTCATTGCCGGCGATCTTTCGAACCCAATCCCGGGCTTCTACCGGCGAAATCGGCCGATTGCACAGCCGCGTGTAGAGGCACTCGACCAGTCGCTCCTGATTGCCAGGAAACACAAGGGCGAGCCGGAAATGCGCTTGAGCTGCCTCCAATCGATGCCCCGCGAGAGACAGTAGAATTTTGTCCGTAGCCACAGCGGGGTCGTACATTCTTTCGCGGAAGAACAGGACGAAGCGCGATGTCGGTGGCGCGAATTGTTCGGGAATCCTGGCCAGCGATTTGCCGAGCGCCAAAGTCTTTTCCGTTAGGTTCGGATCTGCGCTCTTGGACAATATCTCGATAATGTGCAAACCGGCGGTGCAGATCAGTGGCAGTAGGAAGCGCGCCTTGATCTTTTTCAGGCCAGTGTTGAAGTAGACATCGTCGAATCCACAGCCTTCCCTCTTGCGAATTTCGGCGTCGCGAAGGAAATCCCGCATCGCCAGGATACATTCTGCACGACTGTAGATCGGATCGCCTGAGAGGATGAAATATTCCGAGAGCTTGCTTGTGATGAAGCTGCAGTTCTTTACCGCTGAGACGAGAAGCTCCTGATCGATTACCCGGTTTGTAGTCATCGCCGCACTGAAAAGATCAAGGATGCGATCGTAGACCGATACGTGTTTCCCACTGCCGTAGCTGAAAATCGCTTCAAGGCCGGAACGATCGTTGATGCCACAGCTCATCATCAGCTCGACCATTTCGTTGCCGAGACGCAGATTCTCTTGCCCAAGTGTGCCTAAGTCACCTTCTCCCAAATCACCCCCGGCGACAATTATAGGGATGATCAGCCTGCGAAAGTCGCCCCGATGTTGAGGATCATCATTGACGAGGCTTGGTCGTCCGTCCTGATCCAATGCGATTCGCATCATCCGCGCCGGATCGTCAGTATCCGGCACAGTTGGCTGGGTTATTGCGTATCCTTCCGGGCCAACATACTGCGCCATGGTTTGATGGCTTGGCATCGGCG
>JBKOZY010000488.1:0-3219 GCA_046726135.1 Pseudomonadota bacterium
AAAAGACGGCCTGGGATGTGGAGAACGGTTTTCTCACCCGTCAAATGGCCGAGCAGGTGATCGGCATCGTCTTCAAGGATCATCCTGAAAGCGGCGATCTTGAACCTGACCTTGCCGCCACGGCCAAGCGGCGGACGCTGATGCACAAGCGGCGGCTCAAACGGGCGGTTCCGGTCTCGCAATGGATGAAGAAGGAGCGTGCGCGGGTGGCGAAAGGCGCGTTCGCCCCGGAGGTCATCAGGATGTATGCGAGCGCCATGAAGCTCTCGCCGCGCTTCGCCAAATCCTTTGGCGACTTCTGGAGCCTCAAGCCCGGCTTCACCTTCAAGAAAGTGGAGGCTAGCTCATGACGAGCTACAGCAAGGAAGTCATCCGCGATCTCGTTTCGGGAACGCTGCCCTGGCACCAGACCAAGCGCATCATGAGCGCCTACAAGGACGAGGGCCGGTTCTTCAAATTCATCGAGGTGCTGCAAGAGCGCGTCCCCTGGCGCGACCGCATTCTTCTGCCGATCGGCGATCACCTGTTCATCGTCGAGAGCGGCAAGCGCCGGATCACCAAATGCGAATGCGGGCACGAGTTCGGCGATTACCGCAAGAACTGGAAGCTTGCCGCCTATATTCATGTCCGCAACACCCGCAAGGCGCTGCGCGAAATCTATCCCAACAGCGACATTCCCGATCCCAAATGGATGGAGATCAGGGAGTTCATCTGTCCGGGCTGCGGCACGCTCCATGAGGTTGAGGCTTGCGCTCCCGGCTACCCGATGCTCCACGATTTCGAGCCCGATCTCGAAGGCTTCTACCGCGATTGGCTGAAACAGCCGCTAGCGGAGGCGGGCGGGAAGGATATACGCCCATGACGACGCGTCCGAATATCCTCATCCTGATGGTCGATCAGCTTGGCGCGCGGGCGCTTTCGGCCTACGGCCACCCGCTCGTCAAATCGCCGAACATCGACACGATCGCTGCCGGCGGAACCGTTTTTGAGAACTTCTATTCGAGCTTTCCGCTGTGTGCGCCGGCGCGCCTCGCCTTCATGACCGGGAGGCTGTGCTCGAACATCGGCGCTTGGGACAACGCCGCGCAGCTGCCGCCCGACATTCCGACCCTCGCGCACTATCTGCGCCTGCTCGGCTACCGTACCTGCCTCTCTGGCAAGATGCATTTCATCGGACCAGATCAGCTTCATGGCTTTGAGGAACGGGTGACCACGGATATTTGCCCGTCCGACTTCAACTGGACGGCGGATTGGGATGATCCCTGGCGCACGATGGACTGGTTCCACAGCATGAAGAATGTGCGGAACTCAGGCATTGCGGAGCGCTCGCTGCAACAGGACTACGACGAGGAGGTTGCCTACAACGCCGCGCGTAAGATCTTCGACTGGGCGCGCGATCCCGACAAGCGGCCTTTCCTGCTGGTCAGCTCGTTCACGCATCCGCACGATCCCTATGTCACGCCGAGGCGGTTCTACGATCTCTACCGGCACGACGAGATCGACATGCCGCGCGTGCCTTTCATCCCGCCTGAGGAACGCGACCCCCACAGCCGGCGGCTGTGGGAGCAGTACGACCGCGGCGAATATGGAATCACCGAGGAGCATGTTCGCAAAGCCCGCCACGCCTATTATGGCAGCATTTCCTATGTCGATGAACGCATCGGCGAGGTGATCGCGGCGCTCGATCGCGCCAAGCTCATGGACAACACGGTCGTGATCTTCTGCGCCGACCACGGCGACATGATCGGCGAGCGCGGCCTGTGGTACAAGATGAGCTTCTACGACTGGTCTGCGCGTGTACCGTTGATCATGGCAGGGCCCGGCATCCCGAAGGGCAGCCGGGTCAAGGCAAATTGCTCGCTCGTAGACATCCTTCCTACCCTCGTCGAGCTTGCGGCCGGCGCCGAGTGGGACGGCTATCCCGAACCGCCTGATGGTGAGAGCCTTCTGCCGCTCTTCACCAAGGATGACGAGAACCGCGTGGCGGTGAGCGAGCTTCTCTCCGAGGGCGTTGCGGCCCCCTATGTGATGCTGCGCAAGGGTCGGTACAAATTCACCTTCGTCGAGCACGATCCGCCTCAGCTCTTCGACATGGAGGCCGATCCGGACGAAATCCATGATCTCGCTCCCGATCCAGCCTATCTGCCGTTCGTCGAGGAGTTTCGCGCCGAGGTGGCGCGGCGGTGGGACATGCAGCGCCTCAAGAGGGAAGTCCTGTCGAGCCAGCGCCGCAGGCGGCTCGTCTACAAGGCGCTCACGACCGGGCAGGTGACGCCTTGGGACTATCAGCCCTGGCAGGATGCCTCCCAACTCTACTACCGCGGCACGAAACCCTATCACGAAGCTGAAGAGAGGGATCTGCTGCTCGAATAGTTCACAACAAAGACAGGAAAAAGGGAGAGAAAGATGCCTGGAATATTGAAGAAGCTCACCACGCGGCATGAGCTGTCGCGGCGCGAATTCATGCAGTACGCCATTGCCGCGGGCATCGCGGTATCGGCGGCTGAGGGCATGTTTGCCGCCCTGGCGCGGGCAGAGCCGAAGAAGGGTGGACGTTTCCGTCTCGCTTTAGGCAGCGGTTCGACGACCGACACGCTCGATCCGGGGAACATCCCCGACACCTATAATCAAGTCGTTGCATGGGGTTCCCTGCGTTCAAGCCTGACCGATGTCACGGCGGAAGGAAAGATCATTCCCGATGTCGCCGAAAGCTTTGAATCCTCCGATGCGAAGACCTGGGTCTTCAAACTGCGCAACGGAGTAGAGTTCCACAACGGCAAGAGCCTCGATGCGGGGGATGTGGTCGCATCCTTCAATTATCACCGGGGGGCCGATTCGAAATCGGCCGCAAAGCCTCTGCTTGCGGATGTCGCCGACATCAAGGCCGACGGGAAAGAGACGGTCATCTTCACCCTCTCGAACGGCAATGCCGATTTCCCGTTCGTCGCCTATGATTTCCACATTCCGGTCATGCCGGCCACGGACGGCGGAGTCGATTGGCAATCGGGCATCGGCACCGGTCCCTATGTGAAGTCGAGTTATGAGCCGGGCGTGCGCTTCGAGGGCAAGCGTTTCGCCAACTATCATCGCGAAACCTATTTCGACGAGATCGAGGTGCTGTCGATCGTCGATGTCGCTGCGCGGATGAACGCACTCATCGCGGGCGAAGGGGACTTCGCGGACCGCGCCGATCTCAAGACGCTTCCGATGCTCAAGTCC
>JBKOZY010000489.1:0-2414 GCA_046726135.1 Pseudomonadota bacterium
GATGACCGAGTGGTTGCTGTCGCGATGAGTGGTGGGAATGCCGGCATAGGCGAGGCCGCCAATGCCGGCGGTGATGCCGGGGACGATGCGAAAGGCCACGCCGGCCTTGGCGAGCGCCTGGCATTCCTCGCCGCCTCGGCCGAACATGAAGGGATCGCCGCCCTTGAGCCGCAGCACGCGCCGATTGGAGCGGGCAAGCTCGACCAGCCGCACCGAGATGTCGCGCTGATCGGGCGAGGGCTTGCCGCCGCGCTTGCCGGTATATTCGAGCTCGGCCCCGGGGCGGACCCAGCGCAGGATATCGGCATTGACCAGGGCATCGTAAATGACGACATCGGCCTGCTGCATGGCATGATACGCAAGCAGCGACAGGAGACCGGGTGCGCCGGGGCCGGCGCCGACCAGCCACACCGTTCCCGGCTCGAAATCCGGAAAGGCCTCGGCATCGAGCCGGGCGAAGCCGACCGGCTCCCCGCCGGGGTGAGTCCAGCCTTTCAGGGGTTTGCCGGGACCCGACACCATTCGCCCTCCTCGCCTGTCGGTTGCCTTTCGAGTATACCGGGCCATGGGTCGGACAACCATGGCCAAACATGAGCTTAGACGCGGTTGGACGACGGGTGCCTGCGCCACCGCGGCAGTCAAGGCGGCTTATACGGCACTGCTCACCGGCGATTTCCCGGATCCCGTCACCATCACGCTCCCGGGCGGCGAGACACCGGCATTTCCGCTGGCGCTCGAGGGCAAGGGCGAGGACTGGGCGGAGGCCGGGGTCATCAAGGATGCCGGCGATGATCCCGACGTCACCCACGGGGCAATGATCGTCGCTTGTGTCAGGCTGGCCAGCCCGGGAACCGGCGTCAATTTCAAGGCGGGCAGGGGGGTGGGTACGGTCACTCGGGCGGGGTTGCCGGTGAAGCCGGGCGAGCCGGCGATCAACCCGGTGCCGCGGCAGATGATGCGCGCGGTCGTCGAAGGCCTTGCGAGGGCGCATGGCGCGCCGGGCGATGTCGAGATCGAGATCGCCGTTCCCGGCGGCGAGGCGCTGGCCGACAAGACGTGGAACCCGCGGCTCGGCATCAAGGGTGGCCTGTCGATCCTCGGCACCACCGGCATCGTCAAGCCGTTCTCCTGCGCCGCCTGGATCGCCTCGATCCATCGCGGCATCGATGTGGCGCGCGCCGCCGACTTCACCCATATCGCCGGCGCGACCGGCTCGACCTCGGAAGCGGCGGTGCAACGCCTCTACCAGCTGCCGCTCGAGGCGCTGATCGACATGGGCGACTTCGTCGGCGGCATGCTGAAATATGTTCGCGAGCATCCGGTGCCGCGGGTCACCGTGGCCGGCGGCTTCGGCAAGATCACCAAGATGGCGCAGGGTGCCATGGATCTCCATTCCGGACGCAGCCAGGTCGATTTCGACTGGCTGGCCGGGCGGGTGCTGGCGCTCGGCGGCGATGACGAGTTTGCGGCGCAAGTGCGACGGGTCAACACGGCGATGGAGGCCGAGGCGATGGCGCGGGCCATTTCCCTGCCGCTCGCCGATGATGTGGCAGGGGGCGCGCGCGAGAAGGGCATCGCAATGCTGCGCGGCGCCGATGTGGCGCTCGACATCGTCGTGGTCGACAGAAGCGGCCAGGTGATCGGGCATGCCGGGTGAGCGGGTGCTGATCATCGGGGGAACCCGTGATGCCCGCCTCCTTGCCAGCGCGCTGATTGCGGCAGGATTTGAACCGGTGACATCGATGGCGGGCGTGACACGAGAGCCGGCTCTGCCGCAAGGGGCGGTGCGTATCGGCGGCTTCGGCGGGCATGAGGGGATCGCCGCCTATGTCGCCGAGGCAAAGATCGGAGCGATCATCGATGCTGCGCATCCGTTTGCCGTCCGGATCTCCAACAATGCCAACCGCGCCGCGGCGTTGGCTTGCGTGCCATATCTCCATGTGGAGCGCCCGCCATGGGTTGCGGCACCCGACGACCGGTGGATCGCCGTCGGTGATGGGGCGCAAGCGGCGGCGGTGCTGGCGCCGGGAGCGCGGGTGCTGCTGACCATCGGCACGCGCGGGCTTGGCGATTTCTTCAGGCGCGACGACGTGACAGGCATCGTCCGGATGATCGAGGCGCCGCGCTCGCCGCTGCCGAGCGGCTGGACATTGCTCCAGGCGCGGCCGCCCTTTGCGGTTGAGGACGAGGTGGCGCTGATGCGGCGCGAGGCGATCAGTGTGCTGGTGACCAAGAATTCCGGCGGACCGGCGGATGCCAAGCTCGCGGCAGCCCGGCTGCTCGGTGTTCCGGTGGTCATGATTGCCCGGCCAGCGAAGCCGACGACGGTGCGGGCATCGTCGGTGGGGGAGGCAGTCGCCTGGCTGCGGCGGGTGACGGGGGAGGGAAAAGCCAATTGGCAGTAGGCAGTAGGC
>JBKOZY010000490.1:0-8117 GCA_046726135.1 Pseudomonadota bacterium
AGCCACACGGAAAGCCAAGTCGCGGGAAGAAGAAACGGCGCGCACGGGGCCGTCGGTTGATCGCCCTTCCATGGAGTCCTTCCTGAAGCACATCGAGGGCAAGTTCACTTGCCAACGTCTCGGGCGGCCATGCATTGCACGACCTGGAGAGCCTTTTCCACGCGTGGTGATCATCGGGTGGGAGCATACCGGAATATCGGAAGAATGGGGCGAAGGGCTGATCGCGCATTTCAAGAGGCCAGGCGACAAGGTCATCGTGGAAGTCGCCCCCGCGGATCTTGAAGATGAGAATATACACAAAATACAATGCATGGGCTTGAGCAAGAATGACTGCATTGCTGGTGAAATCCAGATTGTAAAGGATGCGCTTGACGAGGCCGCTTTCAAGACCATCGAGCTCGAGTATCTGGCGCTTGCTGTTCTCGATCCGGGGCCCGCTCGTACAATCTGGGAAAATAACTACAAGCAGCCATATGTTCTGTGGCGCTTGTTACAGGAACAATACGGGAAGAGCTACCCGCAGCGCGCGCCTTTCCTGTCGGCTGAGCAGGCTGCAGAAATCAATCGCCTGCACCAAATCTGGCAAGAACTAAATTCGAAGGTGCTCCAATGGAACGGCGTAAGAGAGCAGAACTATGTTCGCATCTTGGAGAGCGAAATGACCAATCAGGAAGGAACCATCTATGTCACGATTGGCGCCATGCATGCCGAAAATCTCGGGCAAGCATTTTCAAACGATGACAGGGTGATTGCACTCAATCCGACTAGTCATGAGCCGAGACGGAATCCCCGCGTGCTTGGCTAGCCGACCGGGCCTGTCGTCAAGGCCTCAGCACCTCCATCTGGATCGGCCCTTGGGCGCTGCCATGGATGAACTGCTCGACATAGGGGTTGCCGCTGTCATCGACATCGGCAGCCTTGCCCTGCCAGATGATGCGGCCCTTGTAGATCATCGCGATGTCGTCGGCGATCTTGCGGGCCGAGGCCATGTCGTGGGTGATCGAGATCGTCGTGGCGCCGAGCCGCTTGACGCAATCGACGATGAGATCGTTGATGACGTCGGCCATGATCGGGTCGAGGCCGGTGGTCGGCTCGTCGAAGAAGATGATCTCGGGGTCGGCGGCGATGGCGCGCGCCAGGCCCACCCGCTTCTGCATGCCGCCCGACAGCTCGGCCGGATAGAGCTCGCCGACCTCGGGCCCGAGGCCGACCTGGCCGAGCTTGGTGATGGCGATCTCCCTGGCCTCGCGGCGGCGCATCTTCTTGCCCTGGATCAGCCCGAAGGCGACGTTCTGCCAGACGGGCAGGGAATCGAACAACGCCGCTCCCTGGAACAGCATGCCGAAACGCGACAGCACCTTGTCGCGCTGGGCGCCCGACAGGCCGGTCACCTCCTCGCCGCCGATCCTGATCGAGCCGGAATCGGGGCGGACGATGCCGAGGATGCATTTGAGCATCACCGACTTGCCGGTGCCGGAGCCGCCGATCACCACCAGCGAATGGCTGCGCGGCACCGCAATGTCGATGCCGTTCAGCACCGATTTCGGCCCGAAGGCCTTGTGCACGTCCTTGAGCTCGATATGGGCGTCGTCCGACATCGCCGTCACTCGTTGAACAGAAGCGAGGTCATGGCGTAGTTCGCCGCCAGGATCAGGATCGAGGCCGAGACCACCGCATTGGTGGTGGCGCGGCCGACCCCTTGGGCGCCACCCTTCGAGTTGAAGCCGTGATAGCAGCCCATCAAAGCGATGATGAAGCCGAACACCGCCGATTTGATGAGGCCCGAGGTGACGTCATGCGGCTCGAGGAAGTCGACCGTGTTCTTGAGATAGGCCGCCGAGTTGAAGCCGAGCGAGCGGGTGCCGACAATGTAGCCGCCCATGATGCCGATGGTGTCGGCGACGACCACCAGGAGCGGCAGGGCGATCACCGCCGCGATGAGCCGCGGCCCGACCAGATATTTGAAGGGGTTGGTCGACAGCGTCACCAGCGCGTCGATCTGCTCGGTCACCCGCATGGTGCCGAGCTCGGCGGCGATCGCCGCGGCGACCCGGCCGGCCACCATCAGGCCGGCCAGCACCGGACCGAGCTCGCGGGTGATGCCGAGCGCGACGATCGAGGACACCAGGCTCTCGGCGTTGAAGCGCGAGCCGCCGATATAGATCTGGAGCGCCAGCACGCCGCCGGTGAAGAAGGCGGTGAGCCCGACCACGGGAAGCGAGTAGTAGCCGATGCGCAGCAACTGGTCGCCGGTCTGGCGCAGGAACAGGGGCGGCAGGAGGCCCTGGACCAGGGCATCCTTGGTGAACAGAGCGACCCGGCCGATCTCGGCCAGTAGTCCGAGCACAAGCCGACCGGTTTGCACAAGAAAGTCCAAGGGAGAATCCACCGTCGATTGCAGGGGAGGGGTAACAGAGTCTACGCGTCAGCGCCGGAGTATAGCCGCGAGTAGCGCGATCCCAAACTGGTCAAAATTTCGTAGGGGATCGTGCCGGACCAGCGGGCCATGTCGTCGACCGTGACATGGTCGCCGATGAGCTCGGCCCTGACGCCGCGCCGGGCAAAAGTCGGCGACACGTCGGTGACGTCGATCGCCAGGAGGTCCATCGACACCCGCCCGACAATCGGGGCGAACTGGCCGCCGAGATAGGCATGGGCCGGTCCGCCGCGGGCCGGCGAGGACAAGGCGCGCGGCAGCCCGTCGCCATAACCGGCAGCGACGATGGCGATGCGTGAATCGCGGTCTGCCGTCCAGGTTGCACCATAGCCGACGCTCTCGCCGGCCTTGACGTCGCGGACCTGCAGGATCGCGGCATAGAGGTGAACCACCGGCCGCATCGGATTGGAGCGCTGGGAGAACGGGTTGCCGCCATAGATGCCAATGCCGGGCCGCACCAGGTCGTAGATGAAGTCCTGCCCGATGAGCGCGCCCGGCGTGTTGGCGAGGCTGGCCGGCGCCTCGGGCAGGCTCGCCCGCATCAGATCGAAAGCCTGGCGTTGCCGGGCATTCAGCTCATGCGCCGGCTCGTCGGCGCAGGCGAGATGGCTGACGATCAGCGAGATCTCGAAGGCATCGAGCAGCTCCCGCCTGCCGGCGAGATGGCGGACCTCGCCCGGCGACAGGCCAAGCCGGTTGAGACCGGTATCGAGATGGAGGCCGGCCTTCGCCTTGACCTTCTGGGCGAGGCTGAATTCGGCCCATTCCTTGACCTCGTCGAGGCTGGACAGCGCCGGCCGGAGCCCGTGCGCAAGATAAATGGGGGCAAGGCGGGGGAAGAGACCGTCCAGGACGTAGACGACGGCGTCCGGCAAGATGGCGCGAAGCTCGATGCCTTCGGACGGCAGGGCGACGAAGAAGGTGCGGCAGCCGGCCGACCACAGCGCCTCCGCCACCGGTCGCACCCCGAGCCCATAGGCATTGCTCTTGATGCAGGCGCCGCAGGCTGCCGGCTTTACCGCCCCGGCGAGCTGCCGGTAATTTGCCTTGACCGCCGCGAGGTCGATATGCAGCAGCCCGCCCACAAGCTCACCCGGCGTCGCGGCTTCCGCCGCCACCCCTCGATCTTCCATTCTGCCCACTCTCACACACGCCGCCCGTTCGAACGGCGTCCATCCCCGAACGCCTATGAAAGCCCGCGATTCGGGCGAAGTTGCGGAACGGAGCGTGGGTGCCGCCGTTGGACGGCAAGCGGAGACCATGATGGACAGCAGTGCGACCGCCGACAGGAAGATCGATCTGTGGCACCTGTCATGGACCGACTGGCGGGCGGTGCTGAAGCGCGTCTTCGCCTTCATGTCGACCGAACGGGTAACCCTAACAGCGGCCGGCATCAGCTACTACACCTTGCTGGCACTCTTCCCGGCGCTCGCGGCGCTGGTGTCGGTCTATGGGCTGATCACCGACGTCAACAGCCTGAGCGCCCATCTCGACACGCTGGCCGGCGTCGTGCCCGAGAGCATTCTGCGCTTCATCAGCGCCGAGCTGACCCGCCTGATCCAGAACAGCCCGGGCCGGCTCGGCATCAGTGCGGCGGTGTCGCTGCTGGTCGCTCTGTGGAGTGCCAATGGCGGCGTGAAGTCGATGTTCTGGGCGATGAACATGGCCTATAACAGGGAAGAGGAGAGGAGCTTCATCAAGCTCAACCTCATCACCTTGGCCTTCACTCTTGCAGCGATGGTCGTGTTCGTCGTGGTGATCAACGCCCTTGTGGTGATACCGCTGGTGGTCAGCGCGCTCGAGCTTGGCGCGCTCGGCGGGCTGCTCGCCACGGTCATTCCCGGGGCGATCGCCTTCATCATCGTCTATGCCGCGATTGCGGTGATCTACCGCTTTGGACCGAGCCGAGCGCCTGCCGGCTGGCGCTGGATCACGCCGGGCGCCGTCGCGGCGGCACTCATCTGGCTCATCGCCTCGGTTGGATTCTCTTTTTATCTTTCCAACTTCAGCAACTACGACGCGACGTATGGAACGCTTGGGACTGCCATCGGCTTGCTGATCTGGCTCTATATTTCCGCCTTCATCGTGATCGTCGGTGCGGACGTGAATGCGGAGCTGGAGAAGCAGGCGATGGGCGGCGCCAAGGCGGCGCCCGGTTAGTTGAATTCTGGCGGAATTGGGGAACCAGTTTTGCTAAAGTGCGTTAGCCAACCGGCAATTGCGGGAATAGCGAACATGACCCAATCGAGCAGTGACTACCCCTCCAACACCTCGTCTGCCGGCAAGCCCCGGCGCAGTGCCTCTCATCAGAGCGGGCGCAGCGGCGGGCTCGATATTGCGGGCGAGTCGCAGAAGCTCGCCGGCGTCGGACGGCGTATGGCAAGCACCTGGCTCGACGGGCGCAAGGAATCGCTGACGCAGACCTTCACCAGCACCGCCCAGGGCCTGCGCCGGCTCGGCGATTCCTATGGCGACCAGCCCAATATCAAATCCTATATCGACGCGGCCGCCGACGGGCTCGACACGGTGTCGGAGGAGCTGAACAATCAGCGCATCGAGGACCTCGCCCGACAGGCCGAGAGCTTCTCTCGCAACTATCCTGTCACGGTGTTCGCCGGGGCGGTGGCGGCCGGCCTCGTGGTCAGCCGCATCCTGCGCAGCGCCGCCGAAGGCGGGTTCGACCGCAATGGCGGCTCCGGCACCCAGCAGCGCAGCGCCAGCCCGGCCGGCCGCTCGCGCGGCCAGCCCGGAGGGTCCAATCCATGAACGAGCAGCCGCGACAGCCGCATCTGCCGGGGCTGATCGGCGAGGTGATCAGGGAGGCGGTCACCCTGGTGCAGCGCGAGCTCGCGCTGTTCCGCGCCGAAACCAAGCAGAACGTCGCCGGCGCGGTGAACGGGCTGGTCGCGGTGATCGCGGCGGCGGCTCTGCTGAATGTGGCGCTGATCCTCTTCGCCTTCTGGGCGGTCGATGCGCTTGGCCGGTCGGTCGGCCGCGACCTTGCGACCTTCCTGGTCGGCGGCGGCATCGTGGTGATCGCGCTGCTGCTGGCGCTTTATGGCTGGTCGCGGCTCAAGCCGTCGGCGCTGATGCCCGACCGCGCCATCCGGCAGGCTATGCGCACCAAGGAGGTCCTCACCGAAAGAGCGGTGCCATGACCGATTTCTCCGCGCTGGAGCGCGAGGTCGAGGAGTCGCGGGCGAGGCTCAAATCCTCGCTCACGCAATTGGAGCAGCGGACGAGCCCGGCAAGCCTGGCCGACGAGGTGCTGGGGCTGCTCAGCCTCAAGGCCAATGGCGGCATCCGCCGGTCTGCGCGCGAGCTGGCGCTCCGCCACCCGGTGCCGCTGCTCATGCTGGGGCTCGGCTTGAGCTTCGCCTATTGGCGGACTGGACGGCCGCCCGAGACCTGGGGCAGGTCGGGGGGCCGGTCGCGGCCGCCGCAAATGCCGAACGAGCCGGTCATCGAGGCCGAAGCGGTGCCTTTCGAGTCGACGAGTCAACCAACAGCTTGAACAGGGAGTGATGCGATGAACACGACGAACAGGGGCAGCCGCCAGAGCGAGTATCAGCGCAGCATCGCCGGTGCCGGCAATGTCCGATCGGGCAGCGAGGAGCGCTATGGCGACAGCAGCCGAGGGTTTGGTCAGGACGACTCCGGGCGGGTCGGCAGCCGCTTGGAGGAGGGAATGGAGCGCGTTTCGGAAAGAGTCTCCGACACCTATGGGCAGGTCGCCGAGCAATTTGGCGAGAGATATGACGATCTGCGCGAGCAGGGGCGCCGGGCGCTGCGCGGCACCGGCCAGCGGGTGCGCAGCACCGCCCGCGCCGCCCAGGATTATTTCGAGGCGAATCCGCTGATGATCGGGGCGGTGGGCCTTGGCATCGGGCTCATTCTCGGGGCGATGTTCCCGCTGTCGCGGCGTGAGCGTGAGATCTTGGAGCCGATCGGCGAGAACTTACGCGAATCAGCCGTCCGTCAGGGCGCCGAGGTGGTGCGCCAGGTCGCGCGCGGGGCGGAGGATCTCGTCGAGTAGCGTTTTTCAAGATCGAAATGCGCCTGAAAACACCCGGAAGGCCACCTTCCGGGTGTTGTCGATGGTGGATAAAGGCGTGTTCGCTCTTGAGCCGTGTTGCGAGCCGAAGTAGCGTAACCCGTTGAATCTGCATCCATGGCGGGTGGAAGTGGCGCTGTTTTGCAACGCTTCGGTGCTGGAGCATCAGTCGATGAGGGGTTTGTCCCATTTTCTCCCTGATTCTACCCCAAGCAGGTGGGGTGCAGCCTGCCAAAGCTTATCCGGGGAACGGCAAAACGGTGGAGCTGCGGCCGAGCGTGGGTGACGGGGGGCGAGGCAGGGGTTGGCGGCGCCGGAGTGCGCGGCGGGGTGACTGGCAATTCGTCGGGTCAAGGGGCGGTGTGTAAGCATGTCGAGAGTCCGCAAGAGTGAGCATGCCGCCGTCCCGATCGAGACCGCCGACGAGAAGGGCCATTTGCGGGAAGGCTTCCCGCTGCTCGCCGGCCGATCGGCCAATCAGAATGATGGCGAGCCGTCGGGGCTGTCGCGGGCGAGGCGGCGGGCCGGGCTGACCCCGTTCTGGATCGCCTTCGCGGTGTCGCTGGCGTGGATCCTCCTTGCCACATTCGATCTCGCCAACAGTGCATCGACCGGGCGGCCGGGCGTCATCGCCGCCGGCGGCTCGCCGCTCAGCTTCCTCGAGCTTGCCGGCGTGCTCATCCGCATGCTGGTGCCGGTGCTGCTGATCTGGGCGGCGGCCCATATGATCTATCGGTCGCGGCAGATGGAGCTGGTCACCCAGAACTTCATCAGCGCCAGCGCCGGGATGCTGCGCGAGCAGGGGCCGGCGACAGCGTCGCGCTGGCGCGTGCCGAAGGGCGAGGAGGCGCAGGGGACGCTGCTGGCGCTGCAGGAGCAGACCAGCCGGGCGCTGCAGGCGGAGGAGCTGATCGGCCATGCGCTGGCCGATGTCGAGCGCGCCTTCGGCCGCAACAGCGAGCGGGTGCAGACGCTGGTCGGCTCGCTCGGCAATCAGTGCATGGCCATGCAGAATCTCAGCGATCAGCTCGGCAATGACGCGGTGCCGCTGATGAACCACCTGCAGGAGACCACCGCACATCTGCAATCGGTGCTCGACCAGAATGGCAGCCTGCTGTCGCGGCTCGGCACCGATGTGGCGCAGGCCACCGACATTCTCGCAAGCTCGCTCAGCGACCTGACCGGCGGCACCGCCAAGTTCGGCCAGGAGATCTCGATGCAGACCAGCCGCATCGACCAGATGACGGCGACCCTGCAGGGCGAGGCGATCTCCTTCTCGCAGCGCCTCGACAATCAGGTCCGCATGCTGGCGCAGTCGACCGTCGAGCTCAATTCCGAGGCCGGCGAGTTCTCCGCCGTCATCGACCGCATCGAGAACCGCATCTCGAACCTGTTCCGCTCGGCGGTGGTCGAGCTGTCGGGCATGCACGACCAGATCGAGACGACGCTCGGCCTGCGCTCGTCCTCGGTATCGGACGCCATCGTCGCCTCGGCCAGCCGGGTCAGCGAGGCGCTCGACCGGCTCAAGGGGTCGGTCACCGGCGAGCTTCGCGAATCGGCCGACGAGCTCGCCAAGCAGGTCATCGTCAATGCGAGGGCCGCCTCGGAGGAGCTGCAGGCCAGCGG
>JBKOZY010000491.1:0-4908 GCA_046726135.1 Pseudomonadota bacterium
AGGCAGTAGGCGTTAGGCAATGGGCGGTACCCTTCCCTACTGCCTATTGCCTACTGCCTACTGCCTATTGCCTACTGCCTCTTCCCAAGCACCGCCACGAAGAACCCGTCCGTGCCATGGCGCGCCGGGGTCAGCGTCACCGCCCCATGGCCGACCGCATCGCCAGGCGCTTCGGTGCCGATCGTCTCGCGCCACACCGCGCCGATGTCGCACCGGGTAAAATCCGGGCGGCGGGCGAGAAAGGCGGCGATCTGGTCGTCATTTTCCTCCGGCAGCAGCGAGCAGGTGACATAGACGAGCCGCCCGCCCGGCTTGACCAGATCGGCGGCCTGATCGAGCAGCGCCCGCTGCTCGCCGATCCGCGACTCCAGCTGCCGGTCGCTCAACCGCCATTTGGCATCGGGCTTACGCCGCCACGACCCTGAGCCGGAGCACGGCGCATCGATGAGGACGCGGTCGAACCGACTGGCGAGCCCGGCGAGCCGGCTCGGCTCGTCGGCCGGGATCACTTGCGTGTTGCGCACCCCGGCGCGCTGCAGCCGCTCATGGATCGGCTTGAGGCGCTGGCGGTCGCGGTCATGGGCGAAGATCTGGCCGCGGTTCTGCATGGCGGCGGCCATCGCCAGGGTCTTGCCGCCGCCGCCGGCGCAAAGATCGAGGACCTGCATCTCGGCCTGCGCCCCGACCAGCAGCGCCGCGACCTGCGAGCCCGCGTCCTGCACCTCGAACAAGCCGCGCTGGTAGCCGGCCTCGGCCTCGACATTGGGCGCCCGCTGATTGCCATGGGGCACCGGAATGCGAATGCAAAGCGGCGACAGCGGACCCGGCAAGGCAGTGAATTTCGCGAGCGTCTTGAGCACTTTGGGGGGTGGAGCCTTGAGCGTGTTGGCCCTGAGGTCGATGGGCGCCCGCTCGGCCAGCGCCGCCGCCTCGACGGTCGCCCGATCGCCGAACGCCCGCTCGAAGGAAGGAACCAACCAATGCGGGATGTCGCCGGCAATGTGGAGCGGCAGATCCTGCGCGCCGACACCAGTTGCGAGCCGGCTGCGCTCATCCGCGGACAGGGCGCCGGGGCCGTGCTCCTCCTCCATCGCCGCCGCGAACGCGGCCTCGTCCATCTGCCAGGAATGATGTGCGACGGCGAGGATCAGGGCGCGCGGCGTGTCGCTTGCCATGCGCCACCCGAGTGAATTGCGCCGGCGCAGCGCATCGAACACCAGATTGCCGATGGCGGAACGATCGGCCGAGCCGGCGAAACGGTGGTCGCGCGCCCAGTCCTTCAGCGCCTGGCTTGTCGGCTGATGGCGCTCCAGCACGGCATGAAGGACCTCGATTGCCGCCGCCGCCCGGCCACCCGGCCGCATCAATCCCGGCGCAGATAGTTGGGGGCCTCGCGGGTGATCTCCACATCATGGACATGGCTCTCCCTTAAGCCCGCGCCGGAGACCCGGATGAATTGCGCCTTGGTGCGGAACTCGGGCAGGCTGGCAGCGCCGGTATAGCCCATGGCCGCCCGCAAACCGCCGACCAGCTGATGCACCACCGTGGTCACCGGTCCCTTATAGGGCACCTGCCCTTCCACCCCCTCGGGCACGAGCTTCAGCGCGTCCCTGACCTCCTGCTGGAAATAGCGGTCGGCCGAGCCGCGCGCCATGGCGCCCACCGACCCCATGCCGCGATAGGATTTGTAGCTGCGGCCCTGATAGAGATAGACCTCGCCCGGGCTCTCGTCGGTGCCGGCGAGCAGCGAGCCGATCATCGCGCATGAGGCGCCGGCCGCCAGCGCCTTCGCCAGATCGCCGGAGAATTTGATACCGCCATCGGCAATCACCGGAATGCCGCGCCGCTCGCCCTCGGCAGCGCATTCGATGACCGCCGAGAGCTGCGGCACCCCGACGCCCGCCACCACCCGGGTGGTGCAGATCGAGCCCGGTCCGATGCCGACCTTGACCGCATCCGCCCCGACATCGGCGAGCGCCACCACCGCTTCGGCGGTCGCGACATTGCCGGCGATGACCTCGACCTTGTTGGTGAGCCGCTTGATGCGCCGCACCTGCTCGATGACATGGATCGAATGACCATGGGCGGTGTCGACCACCACCGCATCGACTCCGGCATCGATCAGGAGCTCGGCGCGGCGGAACCCGCCCTCGCCGGTGCCGGTGGCGGCGGCCACCCGCAAGCGGCCCTGCTCGTCCTTGGCGGCGTTGGGGTGGAGCGCCGCCTTCTCCATGTCGGTGACGGTGATGAGGCCGACGCAGCGATATTCGTCGTCGACCACGATCAGCTTCTCGATGCGATGGCGGTGCAGCAGCCGGCGGGCCTCGTCGCGATCGACGTCCTCACGCACCGTGATCAGGTTCTCCCGCGTCATCAGCTCCGACACCTTCTGGCCGAGATCGGTGGCGAAGCGGACATCGCGATTGGTGATGATGCCGACGAGAACGCCGCGCCCGTCCACCACCGGAATGCCGGAGATGCGGAAGCGGCGCTTGAGCTCCATCACGTCGGCAAGCGTCGCATCGGGCGCGATGGTGATCGGGTTCACCACCATTCCCGATTCGAACTTCTTGACCTGGCGTACCTGATCGGCCTGCAGCTCGGGATCGAGATTGCGGTGGATGACGCCGAGCCCGCCATCCTGGGCGATGGCGATGGCAAGCCGCGACTCGGTCACCGTGTCCATGGCCGAGGAGATGATCGGGATCGTCAGCTCGATGCCACGGGTGAGGCGGGTCCGGGTGTCGACCTCGGACGGCATGACGGACGATGCCCCGGGTTTGAGCAGGACGTCGTCAAAGGTCAGATACTCGGGAAAGGAGAGCGTGTCAGGCGGCAAAGGCGCCATGGCCAACCTCGATCAGTGCGGGGTTTCAGGTTGGCGGCTGTCTTTAACACCTGCGCGAAGCCGCGCCAAGCCTGTTCAGCCACCCTCGGAGGATGCTCTAAACCCGGTAGCGAGCACAAACAGCTCCGCGGAATCACTGCGGCTCGCCTTGGGCTTGACATGGCGAACTGCCGCAAAATCACGTTTCATGCCCTCGAGCAGCTCCCGTTCGGTGCCGCCGCGCAGCACTTTGCACAGGAAAGTGCCACCGGGCTTGAGCACCTGCCGGGCAAAATCGAGCGCCGCGTCGCACAGCGCCATGATCTTGAGGTGGTCGGTCTGGCGGTGGCCGCTTGCCGGCGCCGCCATGTCCGAGATCACCGCATCCGCCTTTTCGCCATTGAGCGCCTGGAGCAGCGCGTCGACCGCCTGGGGATCCAGGAAATCGCGGTGGAGCACCGTGACGCCTGACAACGGATCCATCGCCGTCAGGTCGAGCGCGATGACGTGTCCCCGTCCCTCGCCGGCCCTCACCCGTTCGGCAGCGATCTGCGACCATCCGCCGGGCGCCGCCCCGAGATCGACCACCACCGCCCCCGGCTTCAGGAATCGGGCCTTGTCGTCGATTTCGGCCAGCTTGAAGGCAGCGCGCGACCGCAATCCGCGATTCCGCGCCGCGGCGACATAGGGGTCGTTGAGCTGCCGCTCGAGCCACCGCTTCGACGACACGCTTCGCCCCTTGGCGGTGACCACCCGCTGCTTGAGCCGGCGGCCCGTGGTGGTGGCGCCGCTGGTGCGATCGGAAGTGCCTTTGGGACCGCCGGGTCGGCGCGGACCGCCGGGCCTACCCGGTCCCGGTCCGGCCATAGGTCCCGTCTTCGGTCATCAGGTCGGTGAGGATTCCCTCGCGCAGGCCGCGATCGGCAACCCGCACCCGGTCGACCGGCCAGCAATCCTTGATCTCCTCCAGGATGGCGCACCCGGCCAGCACGAGATCGGCGCGCTCGGAGCCGATGCAGGGATGCGCCGCGCGATCGGCGTAGCTCATCGCCAGGAGATCGCGGGTGATCCGCCCGACATCGTCGCGATGCAGCCAGCAGCCATCGACCCGCGAGCGATCATAGCGCCGGAGCGCCAGATGGACGCCGCAGATCGTGGTGACGGTGCCGGAGGTGCCGAGCATATGGTCGGGCACGGTGCACTCGTCGATCTCCGCCACCCGGCTGGCGAAGTCGCGCAGCATCGGCCTGACATGGCCGCGCATGGCGGCAAAGCATTCGGGGGTGACATCGGTGCCGCCGAACCGCTCGGCGATGGTGACGACGCCTTCCGGCACCGATGTCCAGGCATCGATCGTGTAATTGCCCGGCTCGACCGTCAGCCAGCTCACCTCGGTCGAGCCGCCGCCAATGTCGAACAGCAGCACCCGCGCCGCGTCAGGCGCGATCAGCGGCGATGCCCCGGCAACCGCCAGCCGGGCTTCGGTCTCGCGATCGATCACCTCGAGCTCGAGACCGGTCTCCTCGGCCACCCGGTCGATGAAGGCTTTGCCGTTCGCAGCCATGCGGCAGGCCTCGGTGGCGATCAGCCGGAAGCGGTCGACCTTCCACCAGCGCAGCTTGTTGGCGCAAATCCGCAAGGCGGTGATGGTGCGCAGCATGGCGCGCTCGCTCAGGGCGCCGGAGATGCTCGCCCCCTCGCCCAGCCTGACGATGCGCGAGAAGGCATCGATCACCCTGAAACCCCCGACCGCCGGGGCAGCCAGCAGCAGCCGGCAATTGTTGGTGCCGAGATCGAGCGCCCCGTAAAGCGTCTCCCGGCTGCCCTCCGGGAAAGCCCGGCTGCGCAGCTCGGCAGAGCTTTGCCCGTCCCGATGCGCCCTCACATGCCGTGCCGCGAGCTTTGCACTTCTTGCCTGAAAAACGTCGCTCGGCTGCGTCCCCTGCGTGCCCAACCACGAACCGCTGGTTTCATTCACATTCACTTCCCTGGCGTCCGGACACCGGCCCGTGGGGCGGCTCAGCCGCAACCCAGAGCAGTGCTCGCAACGCCCTGTCTCATCCTTGGCGGCAAGTCTAAGC
>JBKOZY010000492.1:0-1423 GCA_046726135.1 Pseudomonadota bacterium
GGATGACGAGATAGAGCACCATTTGTGGAAAGGAGAGCAGGACATTGCCGAAAAACGAGATGACCTCGTCCCACCAGCCGCCACGATAGCCGGCCATCACCCCCATGAGCATACCGACGGCATAGGCGACGATCGTGGCGAGGATCGACCAGAACAGCACGAGCCGCGAGCCATAGATGAGTCGCGAGAGAATATCGCGACCTTTGTCGTCAGTGCCAAGCCAGTAGGTGCTGCCGTCGGGCGCCAGTGAAAGCGCAGGCTTCAGGAGATCGGGCGCCGATTGCGCCAACGGGTCGCGCAGCGGCATGAGGTCGGCGCCAAGCGCCATGGCGATCCAGAACAGCACCAGGACGGCGCCGAACATGCCGATATAGGACTCGCGCAGCAGCGCCAGCGACTTGAGGAAGCGGATAAATCTCGGCTGCCGCCTGGGCATCTCGCTCGCTGGTGCACTCGTTACGGTCATGGATCGGATCCTTATGCGAAGCGGATGCGCGGATTGAGATAGGTATAACCGACATCGGAGATGAACTGCGACAGGACGGCGACGAAAACGGCGATCATGGAGCCAGACAGGACGACATAGATGTCACCAAAAAGGGCGGCATCATAGAGCGCCTTGCCGAACCCATCATAGCCAAAGAACACTTCGGTCACGATGATGCCGGAGAGCAAGTAATTGAGCTGCAGGATCATGACGGTGAAGGGCGCGATCAGCGCATTGCGCAAGGCATGCTTGATCACCACTTGCCGGAATGGCAGCCCTTTCAGGACCGCGGTGCGCACATATTGCGATGTCATGACCTCGGCCATCGAGGCGCGCGTCATGCGCGTATAGTAGCCGAAGTTATAGATGACGAGCACCATCACCGGCAGCACCAGCTCGATCCATCTGAAGCCGGTGGAGAAGGAAGACGAGCCGGGCAGCCAGTCGAGCCAATAGACGAAGATGGCGACCAGGAACGTCGCCGAGGCGAATTCGGGCACCGATGTGGTCAGGACCGAAGCAACCGTGATGAAACGGTCGCGCGGGCCGCCTTCATTGATGCCGGACAGCACGCCCAGGATCAGCGAGATGAGGGCGGTTAAGAGGAAGACGCATAGGCCGAGTATGGCCGTATTGGCGAGGCGCGGCGAGAGGAATTCGAACACCGGCCGGTTGTATTGCGCCGAGGTGTTCCAGTTGCCTGTGATGAATCCGTAGAGCCAGCTGAAATAGCGTACGATCAGCGGCCGGTTGTAGCCATTGTCTTCGAGCCACTGCAGCCGGCCCTCCATGGTTGAGTACTGACCATAGACGCGCGCCGCGAGGGCGAGCTTGTCTCCCTCGAAAATGAGAAAGAGCACGATCGAGATCACGATCATGATCACGATCATCGACGCGAGGCGTCGGCCAGCCAATAACAGCATCCCTCACCCTGCC
>JBKOZY010000493.1:0-2156 GCA_046726135.1 Pseudomonadota bacterium
GAACACCACCGACCATTCGGGGAGGGTTCCGCCCTTGAGGAGACCATCGGCCCCGGCGATGCTTTCGAACAGGAGCTTGGAGTGGTCACTGAGTTTGACCGAGGCCGGGATGCTGGACGGGCGATCGCCGAGATTGGCGAAGAGGTTGAGCGTCGAGCGGTCGCCCAGCGTCCAGCTGGTCACCAGCAGGTTGCCGGCGGCGCGTTCGACGTTTCCCGACCCGCCTTCCATGCCGGCAAGCCGCGGCACGATCTCATGCCGGCGCAGCCCCATGAGCCGCGTCACGAAGTCGAGCCGCGCTTCGCCTTCCTCGGTCTCGACGCCGCTCCATTCGAGCTTCGAGTCGAGAAAGGTCGAGAGCGCGTTGGGATCGGGAATGAGCTCGCGGTTCTGCGGGTTTTTGAAGCTCGACCATTGGGAGAATTCGCGGCGGCGTCCCTCCCTGACGGCGGTCGCGAGCTCGCCATGGAAGTCGCAGAAGAAAGCGAAGGGCGTGCGCTCGCCCCATTCCTCGCCCATATAGATCAGCGGGATCTGCGGTGACAGCAGGAGGATCGCGGTCAGCGTCTCGACGATGCGCGGCGGCGCGAGATCGGCGAGGCGGTCGCCAAAGGCGCGATTGCCGATCTGATCGTGATTTTGCAGGAAGTGGATGAAGGCGGTCGGCGGCAGATGGCGGCTCGCCGCGCCGCGCGGCTGGTTGTTGCGGAATTTCGAGACCTCGCCCTGGAAGATGAAGCCCTCGGTCAATGCCCGGGCGAGCTTCTGGAGGCGGTCGGAGACATATTCGCTGTAGTAGCCTTCCTCCTCGCCGGTGGCGATGACATGGGCGGCATGGTGGAAGTCGTCGTTCCACTCGGCGTCGAACAGAACGACCGCGCCGCTCGAATCGCGCTCGATATGGCGGACCATGTTGCGGTCGTCCTCGGTGGCGAGATGAACGTGGCGTCCCGGAAGGCGCTGGCGGACCTCGAGAGCCAGCTCGTCGAGAAGATGGGTTCCCGCCTGGTCCTGAATGTGATCGATGGCATCGAAGCGCAGGCCGTCGATCAAATATTCGCCGATCCAGTAGAGCGCGTTGTCGATGAAGTAGCGCCTGACCGGGTGCTTCTCGAAGGCGATCGCGCCGCCCCATGGCGTCTTGCGCTCGGGGTGGAAGAACTCCGGCGCATAACGCGACAGATAATTGCCTTCCGGTCCGAAGTGATTGTAGACGACGTCGAGGAACACCATGAGGCCGCGCTCATGGGCGGCATCGACCAGGCGCTTCAGCTGCTCGGGGCCGCCATAGGCGGCATGCGGCGCATAGAGCAGGGTCCCGTCATAGCCCCAGCCGCGATTGCCGGCGAACTGGCCGATCGGCATGAGCTCGATCGCGGTGACGCCAAGCTGCTCCAGATGATCGAGCCGGGCCCGCACCCCGTCGAAATTCCCCGGCACCGAGAAGGTGCCGGTGTGGAGCTCGTAAATCACCGTTTCATGCCATGGCCGGCCCTTCCAATAGGGCAGCCGCCATTCATAGGCATCGGGGTCGACCAGCCGCGATGGCCCGTTGACATCGCCGAGCTGAGCGCGCGCCGCCGGGTCGGGCACCCGCAGATTGTCGGCGAGCACGAAACTGTAGCCCTCGCCCGGCTTGACGAGGTCGGTCTCGATCGCGAACCAGCCATCGTCGTCGGGCTCCATCGCCAGGACCTCGCCAGGCCGATGGGCGATGAGGCCGACCTCCGTCTGAGCCGGTGCCCACAGGCGGAAACGGGCACCATGCGCGCCGACCATCTCGGTTCCCCAGGTGATGGGCAGGCGCTGGCTCATGTCGCCTCCGCCGCGAATGCCATGAGGGTGTGATGCGCGAGCTTGACCTCGCTCTCCGCCGCCACCGGCGGCCGTTTGGGCTCGATCTCGCCGCTGCCGGTGTCGACCAGAATCCGCCAGCCGCTGCCATTGCCGCGGGCGGTGGCCGGCAGCCGGAAGGGGAGATCCTCGTAATGGGCGTTGAGAAGGATCAGCGCCGAGGAGCCGTCGCTGCCGGCCAGCCGCAGGCCGAGGCTGCGTCCGAGCCCGTTGTGCCAGTCCTCGGGGCGCATCTCGGCAGCATCGGGACGGAACCAGCTGACATTGGGCGGACCGTTCTCGCCGATCGGCTCGCCATGAAG
>JBKOZY010000494.1:0-2823 GCA_046726135.1 Pseudomonadota bacterium
AGCCTGATCAGGTCTAGGCGCAATATCGTGCAACAAACTGAAACAAACTTCTGTTCATAAGGCACCGGTAAACCTACATAAATCACGTTGCTGTCTATAGCATGGTGTTTCATATTGTTAAGTGCCAGATGGAATCCCGCTGGAATCCCGGAGCAACCCTGAGATGAAGCAACCCTAAGATGCCGATCATGAGATTCACGGCCCGCTGGATAGAGGGCATTCGCGTCACCGAGCGCACCGATTTCGTCGATGCCGACAACCCCGGCCTGCTCCTCAGGGTGACGCCGCACGGCACGAAGTCATGGGCTTATCTGTACCGCCGCAAGACTGACGGGCGGCGCCGCATGCTCACCTTCGGCACCTTCCCCCACATGGGCCTCAAGGACGCCCGCGTGGCGATGGTGGCCAGCCGGAAGGCCATCAATGACGGATTGGACCCGGCCGGCGAGGTGCAGGAGCTGAAGAAGGTCGAGACCGTCAACCAGCTGCTCGACCGATTCCTAATCGACTACACGAACCCGGGGCCGCGCTGGAAAGCCGAAATGGCGCGCATCTTCGCCAAGGATTTTCGCCCGGCGATCGGCCGTCTCAAAATCACGGACGTCAAGCGCACCGACATTCTCGCCGTCTGCAACGCCATCAAGGACCGCGGTGGCAAGGGCATCTCGGCCAACGCGGCGCTCGCCGTCATCCGCAAGGCGTTCTCCTGGGCCGTCAGCGAGGGCTATCTCGAGCAATCGCCAGCCAGGGATATACCGCGTCGGGTAAAGCCCGAGTCCCGCGAACGCGCACTGTCGGAATCCGATATCCGGGCATTCTGGACCGGCCTGGACAACGCCGGCATGGCGGCCGGCAGCAAGCTGGCGCTGCGGCTCGCGCTCGTGACCGGCCAGCGCATTGGTGAGATCTGCAGCGCGACCACGGCCGAGGTCGATCTGGACAAGGCCGAATGGCTCATCCCGGCGTCGAAAACCAAGAACGGCAAGGCGCACATGGTGCCGCTGTCGCCGCTGGCGATGGAGTTGTTCAGGGAGGCTTCGCCAATTGGCGAAGCCATCTTCCCAGCACGCACCCGGTCACCGCGCCGCCATCCATGTCTCGACCCGCGCATTGTTGCCGACGCCATGCGGCGATCACTCGCCGAGCTCGGGCTTCATGACAACCCTGCGACTCCGCATGACTTGCGCCGCACAGTAGCGTCACAGATGGCCGCCATGGGCATTGCGGAGAACATCGTCGCCCGTGTTCTCAACCATGCCAGTGAGATCGGCAGGACGATCACCGGGGCGGTGTACATCAGGCACAGCTATGCCGCCGAGAAGCGAGATGCGCTAGAAGCCTGGGGAGCGGAGCTGGAGCGCATCATTCACAGCAAAACTTCAAATATCGACATCATTCCGATTGCTCAGGCGCGCTCCAAATGACCAAAAAGAAGGTCGAACCCAAGCGTGATTGGGTCAGCCCCGGTGGCCCTCCGGCATCGAGCAAGATTGCCGTTAAACAAGCTAACCAGCGCGGGAAGATCCTGGCGCGTCGTAGAAGATTGGAACAGGCGGCAAGCAAGAAGGCGGCAGATCATCTTGGGCTTTCGGGTGACCGAGCCTTGGATCTTCGAAACGCATTTGCCGATAAGCTCTCATTCTATTGGATCGAGCTTGATCGTTGCGCAGCAGCGCCGCCCTCGCCGCAACAGATTCGCGTTGAACTGCGTGAGCTGGTTGAAGGGCTAACGCTGTCCTATCGATCAGTGCATCGGATGAGCGAACCTGTTCGACAGGCTCTCTTGTCGGAATGCCGGTCCCTTTATCCTGAGCTCGGGCCATTGAGGCCGCTACTCGACAACCTTGCGCATACGTTGCGTCAACTCCATGCCATGAGTGAATCGGCTTTGGAGAAAATAGAGGTTAGGCCGGGGCCGAAGACCGACGAGTCTCTGACTATATTGATCAATGTTCTCGCCAACTTATACGAGGAATTCTCTGGCAAAAAGTTGCGTGCTAGCGATTACAAGCAGGACCCCAGCTTTACAGGTGAGGCCGGAGCTGATGAGCTCCAATTTGCAGGACATGGCCACCTATTCGTTGCACGATGCCTCAGCTGGTTGGAAGTTAACGCCAATGCCGGCACGGTAGCCAACGTCATCAAGCAGATTATCGAGGGTCGATGGCGCCGCAAAACGCGGAGTTAATAGTCCCCTGTTCGGGGCATGATCGCTCCAGCGACGCATGCTGTTCTTTCCCACCATGGTGATAATCCGATCTCCATGGAGGGAATAAGTGTTAACGAACGATTCGACTGTGACCGGAGAGCGACTGCTGTCGCCGAAGGAGGTCGCCAAGCGCACATCTCTGTCGCGGACCACTCTGTGGCGCTTGTGGCGGAGGGGTGAATTTCCAAAGCCAATATCCCTTTCGCCGGGTCGTCGGGGCTGGCCAGAAAGCGCTGTCGCGAAATGGATTTCTGATCGCATCGGAGCAGCGGCATGAACGATCTGTCGCTGACTTTCACCAGCCAAGTTAATCCGTATCCGTCGCAGACAGCTCAGCGCCTTCTTCACGGCAATGCAGCATCCCCCGCTAAGATTGCTCACGGAAGCAGCCCCGATCACCGAGCTAACACGGCCCGGCCATCGTCTGCCTCAGACGTGTGGCCGTTCGAGTCCGTGGGCGAAGTCGCGCTCCGAATAATTTCAAAGATCGCGGCGGGGTGGTCATGAACCTCCATGCAGTCGCTCGCGCTCTTGCTGGAGTAGTTAATGGGAGGCAGGTCCTCGCGCCAGGTCCTGGTCATTCGCGAGGTGACCGCAGCCTATCGGTCTGCATC
>JBKOZY010000495.1:0-4243 GCA_046726135.1 Pseudomonadota bacterium
GACCGGACCCGGCCGACGATTTGACTGTTGCTGACCGGTGCTCCGAGCGGCATTGCGATCGGGGCGTTGACTTCGGTCGAACCATAAGCAGTTGCCACCCTCACGCCGAAGCGCGCGACGAAATTGTCGAGATCCGGCAGCAATGGGCACATCAGGATCTTCTGCAACGTATGGCCGGTGTCATCCGCTGACCGAGGCTGCCTCTGCAGGAAATTCGCCATGGCGCCGAGCAGATAGGTGGCGGTTGCCCGGTGACGGTGAATGTCGCTCCAGAAGTTGCTGGCGCTGAACTGCCGCGGGACGACGGCGGTCGCGCCCTTGATCGCCGCCCCGAACAGGACGCCCCATTTCCCGGCAACGTGAAACAGCGGCAGACCGGCTGTGTAGTAGATGTCCCGCTCGCCAACCTCGAGAACCGAAGCGCAGCCATTGGCGTATTCATAGGCATGGATATGCGACACCATCACGCCTTTGGATTTGCCGGTTGTTCCGGACGTGTACATGATCGCCTTAAGGTCGCTCGGCCTGACCTCGCGTTGGATCGGACGATCATCCCCACCATAGAGGGTCGCGAGATCGCGGATGTCCGGCGTCTCGACGGTCGGGGTTTCGCCCTTCTCATGACGAACGAAACAGTGCGGCAATTCGGCGAGGTCGGACCCCAGTGCCGCCAGCCGCTCCAGCCAGCGTGCTGCGATGAGCATTGTCTTGGCGCGCGAGTCCTTGATCACATGCGCCAGGATGTCGCCGCGGTAGGCGGTGTTCACCGGCACCTCGATGACCCCGAGCTTGGCGCAGGCAAGCCACGCGAGAACAAGATCGAGGCTGTCGGGAAGCATGGTGAGGAGGGTGTCTCCCGCCGTAAGTCCGCCGGCTTCCATGCCGCGGGCGAGTCGATCGGACAGCCGATCGGCCTCGAGATAGGTGACCGCGCGGTCCTCGAAGATCAGCCAGGGCTGGTCGCCGCGTTCGACTGCCCGATGGCGGAGCACATGGACGAGGGTGCGCTCGGAGAGGGGGGTCGACATGAATGTTTCCAGGGTTGGACAGCGTCGCTACGATACTCGAAGCAAAATCCCAAGCCCACCCTGCCATAAGGAGAAGTAAATGACATCGGCCATGCGGGTAGAGCGCGACGCCGCCATTGCCTGGATCATTCTCGACAACCCGAAGAAGCTCAACGCCATGACGATCGCCGCATGGCGGGAGCTTGGCGATCACGTCCGCGCCCTCAATGCCGATCTCGAGGTCCGGTGCGCCATCATTGCCGGGGAGGGCAGGGCGTTCCTCGCCGGTCATGACATCGCCGAGATCAACGAGCATTGTGACGACATCCAGTCTGGAAAGGTGGGCGCCACCCAGCTGCGGGAATGGCAGAAGACGCTCCAGGAGACCACCCGGCTGATCCGCCTGGCGCGGTTCCCGTTCATCGCCGCAGTCCAGGGCTATGCGGTCGGAGCAGGGTGCGAGCTGGTCTTTGCCTGCGATCTCGTTGTGGCCGAGCAGGGCGCGCAGTTCGGGTTCCCGGAGGTCAATATCGGTGCAACGATCACCAATGGCGGGACCTTCTTTCTCAGCCGCAAGGTCGGCATCGCCAAGGCGCGCGAGCTTGCCTATACGGGCGAGTTCGTCACTGCCGGCGAGGCCTATCGGATCGGCTTGGTCAACCGGCTCGTGGCGCACGAGCATCTCAGGGCGGAGGCGCGGAAATTGGCGGAGCGGATTGCCTCGCGCGCACCCTTGGCAGTTCAGCTTCACAAGGTAATGCTCGACCGCGGGCTCGAGGCGTCGCTCGAGACCATGCTGCATTTCGAGACCGAATGCATGATCCACGCCAATCTGTCGCGCGACTGCACCGAGGGCACGCGGGCATGGCTCGAGCGCCGGACGCCGAATTTCATCGGCAGCTAACTCGAAGCCTGAGCCCGATGATCGACCAGAGTCGCTGAAAGTCCGGCGAACATCGGCTCCGGGAAGGGTGCCGCCACTGGTGGTGAACCGGGTTCACGCCGCATATGCATGATCAGCGAGTCCTGTCGCGAGAGCTCTTCCGCCGTGTCGTCGCGGTACATGGTCAGCAGCAGATGGGTACGCTTGGCGTCGAGATCGATGAGCCGGCAGTCGACATGGATGTCGTCGCCGGCATGACAGTCCTTGAGGAAATAGGTGCGGGCTTCCAGCGTGTAGATGGTGCAAAGGCTTTCGTCGCGATAGGCCGGGGTCAGGCCGAACAGGGCGAAGAAATCATCGGTCGCCCGGCTGAATGCCAGGTTGAAGGCGAACGGCGCCATGCGGCCATCGGAATCGAGCCAATCGGGCGCAATCCGTCGGCGGTAAACGATCGGAAATTTGGTCATGCCGCTCGTCCTTGCGACTTTGTCCACGGTCTGCTGCGCCAACCCCCGGCTGGCCAGCGCGTCAGCACGACGAGATTGCCGATGAGAATGAGCGCCACGCCGGCGAATGCTGCTCCGGTCCAATGGTAGCCCTCGAACAGGGTGGACAGACCAAGCGAGACGAGCGGGAACACGACGCTGACATAGGCGGCGCGATCGGCACCAATGCGGCCAAGCAAGGTCAGATAGGAGCCGAAGCCGAACACCGAGGCGAACAGCGCGAGATAGAACAGCGAAATGAGATAGGAGGGTCTGAAATCGAAGGTGAACGGCACGTCGCGGATCAATGCCACCAGCAGGGTGAAGAGGGCGCCATACACCATTCCGAAGGCATTGCCCTGGATCACCGGAATCCCGGCCCTCTGGTTTCGGGCCGAGGCGACGTTGCCGAGCGAGGCCGATGCGGTCGCGATCAGCGACAGACCAAGCCCGGTGAGCCCGCCGCTGCCGATGTTGAAGTCGGCAATGTCCGACCAGAAAACCAGAACCAGGCCGCCCAGCCCGAACAGCGCCGCCAAGGCCACGCGAGGGCGGATCGGCACGCCGAGCAGCAGGGCGCCGAAGATGATGTTCATGATGACGATGGTCGAGAATGCCACCGCGACAAGGCCGCTCGTCAGATACATCGTGGCGAAATAGAAGATGATGTAATTGATCGAGAACAGGAGCAAGCCCTGGAGGGCCATGTACAGATGCTCCTTGAGCGAGAAGCGCAGATTGAGCCCGCGCAGCACGCACCACCCCATGAGAATGATCGAGGACAACAGGAAGCGATAGACGATCGACGCCTCGGGGGCGACCGTGCCGAGCTGGTAGGTGATGGCGATCCAGGAAGAACCCCAGATCGCCACCGTCGTAATATAGAGGAGGCTGTTGCTCATCGTGCGGCGACGGAACCATGCATCAAGCGGGCGATACCACCGCAAAGGGTGCAGGTCTGGCCTGTTTCTCGTGCAAGATCGTCACTGCCGGCGGGTTCAGGCACGGCCCAGAAAATCCCGCTTGCCGATTCCGAGCCCGGCATGCCGCAGGATGTCATAGGCGGTCGTGTAGTGGAAATAGAAGTTGGGAAGCGCGAAATTGAGAAGATAGGTCATGCCGTCGAAGGTCACGGTCTCGCCGCCGAGCTTCAACTCGACCGTTCGGTTCTCGGCCCCCTCGAATTCTTTCCGATCGAACTGACTGAGAAAGCCACGGGTCTTGTCGAGTCGCTGCTGAAGCTCGGCAAATGTCTTTTCATTGTCTTCATAGCGCGGAATGTCCTTTCCGGTGAGGCGTGCGGCTGCGCCCTTGGAGGTGTCGCTGACGATCTGCACCTGTCGGGCGAGCGGCAGCATGTCAGGTGCAAGGCGGTAATTCAGGATGGTTTCGGCAGCGATGTTGCGCTCGCTCGCCCAGCTCTCCGCCTTGGAGAGAATGCGGGAAAGATTTTCGAGCTGACGAATGAAAACCGGAATGGTGACAGAAAACATGCTGATTCCGTTCATGATGGATCCTTTCTCCATTGGATGGGATGTCGAGATTGACCGGGGTTGCCGCACCATAGGATAGTCATTCGATGACGGGTACCGCTTTTTCGCTACAAGGAAAGCGCGCAATGGTCACTGGCGCCAGCCGGGGTATCGGGCGGGCGATCGCCGAGAGCCTGGCTCTCGCCGGTGCAGAGGTTGCGATCGCGGCCCGCAGCACCGAGCGGCTGGGGGAGACTGCCGAAGCGATCGAGAAGATGGGACGGCGGGCCCATGCGATTGCGTTGGATGTGTCGCGCGTCGCCGACTGTCGCAACGGGGTCGCGCAGGCGCACCAGCGGATGGGCGGGCTCGACATCCTCGTCAACAATGCTGGCG